>NZ_JAXWCK010000043.1:0-33086 GCF_037349415.1 Anthropogastromicrobium sp. | reverse complement strand
TTCTTGCTGTTTTTTCTTTTCTTCCTGAAGTAAACTGCCGCAGTGTAGCCGTCAGACGGGAACGAAACAGCGGTTTTGCAATAAAAGCATCTATGCCTGCAGCCTTTGCTTCTTCTTCGATCTCGCTAAATTCATAAGATGTCAGTACAATGATGGTGATCTCTTTACCTATCCGTTTTCTGATCTGTCTGGCAGTTTCTATGCCATCCATTTCCGGCATCTTCCAGTCTAAAATAACAGCAAAGTAATCATCTTTCAACTCATGACGTGCATAACAGCACTCAACGGCTTCCCTGCCAGAGAGAACCCATTCACCCATAATACCGATTTCCTTTAATGTTGCAACTGTACTTTCACAGCATGTCCTATCATCATCCACAACCAGAACCGGCAAATTCATTAGATCTTTGTCCTGTTCTTTTTCTTTTTCCTGAAGCTCCAGATAAATTGTTACTGTAATTTTAGTTCCCTTGTGTAAGGTACTATCCACTTTAATAGTGCCATTCATCAGGTTCACAATATTTCTGCTGATTGCCATTCCCAGACCAGTTCCCTGAACCTTGGTTTTCCTGTGGTCATCTGCGCGGCTGAAAGGATCAAACATGATCTTCTGGAATTCCGGTGACATACCGATCCCATTATCCTCAATCGAAAATTCATAGCATCCAAGTTCCGAAAATCCATTTGGCTTTTCCTCTATAGAAAAGGTAATATTTCCACCATCCGGTGTATACTTGATCGCATTGCTCATCAGATTCACAAATACCTGCTGGATTCTCAGGCTGTCACCACAGACATCCTCATGTTCAATATGATTGATGTGTATATCAAAATTATGTTTATGTTCATCAAGCACCGGTTTCGTAAGCGTAATAAGATTATCCACAAGCTCCGACAGATTGAAATCTTCCTGAGCCAGCGTCATTTTTCCACTTTCAATACGTGCCATATCCAATACTCCATTGATCAGCCCCAACAGATGACGACTTGATTCTGTAATCTTGCCAAGACACTCAATAACTCTGTCATGACTCTCAATATTGGCTCCTGCGATTGCCGTCAGACCAACAATGGCATTCATCGGTGTCCGGATATCATGGGACATATTGGAAAGAAATTCTGTCTTCGCACGATTTGCATTTTCTGCCGACCGGTAAGCTTCTTTCAATGCCTGACGAGATTCGATCTCTGCTTTTTTCTCCTGTGTCACATCTATGGATGCCAGCAATACTCTTACAAGCTTTCCATTTTCCCATTTTAATGGAATATAAGAAGCTATTTTATAAGTCTTTTCATCTAGGCTGCAGTACTCAAACTTATAAATATCATTTTCACATTTCAGATTCTTCCGGATATTTTCCGGTGTTATCATTATATCCATAGCTTCCAATGGTTCCAGTGTCTTATACTTTTCAAGAACCTGCCTCTGGAAATCATGATAAAATCCCAGAGGTTTATATATTATCTGACCATTCAGATTGTAGAATTCATATCTGTCATTTTCCAGATCACAGACAACAAAGCGGTCAACCAGACGCACAATACTCTGAATCAGCTGCTCCATGGAAGCATTATCCGCTGCCATCTGCAGATGCCGTGCGCTCTCTACCTTTGCCTCTGTGATATCACGCAGAAAGATCATGGCATATTCTGAATCCTCTATCTCGCCACGTATGATCACATTGCGAACCCATCGTTCTTCTCCATTCAGAGTGATTCGGCACTCCAAAGACAATTCTGTTTCCAGACCCTTCAGCTTTTCTGCAATATAACCACGGTCGTAAAAAGAGGACACCGCCTTCTTATCTGTCTCCACAACATAGGAATCTACAAAATGGCGAACCAATTCATCCCATGTATGACTCTGTTCAAAGACTGTCATCAGGGACGGTTCAACCTTAAAGGTATCAAAAGTGTTCGTTTCCAGATTCACATAATACTCGCACAAATCTGCTTTCGTAAAAGCCCGGTGGAAAGCAGCAGATTTTTGTGCCTGCATGATTTCTTTTTTCTCCGCATCAATGTTAATAAAAATCCCGGCAATCCTGCTGGCAGAACCATCCAGACGGCGTATTACTTCTGCCGATGCCCGAAACCACTGGTATTGATTATCCTTCATTCTCATACGATACTCTACCTGGTATTTTATCTGGTTCGTCTTATCCTTAATTGCCGCCTGAAGCTGCACCATTACTCTTTCTTTATCCTGTGGATGCAGAAGATCTGACCAGGATTCCAGTTTATTCGGAAAGTCCAGAGTGTCATGATAGCCAAGCATTTTTCGGAATTCATGACTCCAGTTTGCATTCACAATCTCACTGTTTTCGTCACAGTCAAAATACCAGAAGCCGGAATAGATAGCCTCATTGAGCAGTGCCAAATTTACATGATCCCAGTTGACCTGTACGGACATAACCCAGATCTGTCTGCCCGCCTCATCTGTCGCATCCTCTTTACAAAG
Organism: Anthropogastromicrobium sp.; assembly: GCF_037349415.1. Taxonomy (NCBI): domain Bacteria; kingdom Bacillati; phylum Bacillota; class Clostridia; order Lachnospirales; family Lachnospiraceae; genus Anthropogastromicrobium; species Anthropogastromicrobium sp. Next base: position 30,625 of record NZ_JAXWCK010000043.1, on the reverse strand, counting down.
CCGTACATTATTCACTGTACCGTCTGCTGTAAGGATCTGTGCTTCCCCTGTTCCGTGAAGCTGCAAAAAACGGTCTCGCTCCAGTATATCTTCCTCGTCATAAAAGAAGTTTCTCAATGAGCCTTTTGTCTGTTCCATGAAAGTATCGTATGTATATCCTGTACTATGCAACAGCAGATTACTTACAGACAAAATAGACAGGTTTTGGTCATAAGATCCTGTCATTATACCTACCCCGCCATTATTTTCCAGTGTTTTCTGTACGGCCTGTGACATGTCCTGTGTCTGCCCCGTTACAGTCTCACCTAAGGAATATATTTTGTCTTCATAATTTTTCATTTTATAAAAATCCTCTCTCTGTTTTCCCCATTCTTCATCCTGCTTTTTTCTGTATACCGATACAGAGAACTTGTCCCTGCCAGTTCTCTTATATATTTTTGCATACAAAAAGGACACCTGCCAAAATCCTGCCAGTGTCCTTACTACATTTCTTTAAAATCACACATCCATATAGTAATAGAAGTTATCGGAACTTCTTCCGTTCTCACATCTTTTCCATACATTATAGAAACAATGGCAACCGGCTGACATGGTCAAACTTTCTGACTTTAGTCCCTTCTGGCTTTGCGTCCCTGCTTTTCAGCAGGTTTGCTTTTAATTTTCCAAAATAAAATACCACGAAGTTATTTACATGTCAATACTGTTAAATAAAAAATCTGTATGTTTTTATCGAATTAAACTTTATTCTGTCTCTATGTTTTCCGCTGGAATCTTTTCTAACGTGAGAATAAGCTGTCCAGTTCCGTCTGGGTATTCACGAACTTCTGCACAATTCACTTCTGAAAACGCTTTGTCCTGATACGAAACTTCCTGTATAGTTTCAAAATACCAAGCGGTATAATCTGGTGTCTCCACTGACTGACCTTCTCCATACCAACCTTCGTTTTGAATTTCAGTTACAACGTCTGTTTCTCCTAATTCATACTTTCCTTCTAAGCACCATAGCCCGTCTTCTGAGAAATGAAGCGTTACTTCCATATCATTTCCATAAATATTATAAAGATCCTGCAATGTTAATGTACTTATATTCATTCCACTTAACTGCGGTGCCTCCATTCCCCACAGCAGACCCTCGATTGGAAATGTGCCTTTTCCAAGTTCTGAGTTGTTCTCACCAATCTGAACATAAGAAAGTTCTTCCTGAGAACCATATTGATATCCTGTATACTCACTATAACAATCTGAAGTAATCTCATGTGTAACTTCTGATATATGCAATACATGCATTGTCTCAAACATCATATCTCTCGACTCGTTTTCCGAATTAAACTTATAAGTTAATGTATTCCATTCGGACCCAAGCACAACGGTTTCATTCTCATTCTTTGCCAATACACTATTTACGGTAAAACCAACTGTTGCTTTTTCTACCTTAAATCCACAGTTTTCCATCCACTGGCTAAGCGCTGCTATTCGCTGCTGCTGTTCCTCTTTCATCCAACCATCCACTACTGTATTCCCGTAAAAATTTTCCGCTCTGTTCTGGAAATACTGATTTAAAACTGCCTCATCCTCTGCATCTAACTGGAGCTGAGCTTTTATCTGTGTGCTATTTTCATACGTATTAGAAGCGAATGCACTCATCTGAACAGCTAGCATACTGATAATCATAACTAACACTCCAAATAAACCTCTTTCTGAAATTTTTCTCATAGGCGCTCCTTTCTGGTCGTTAAAACCATGATATGTTCATTTCACCATCACTTTTCTTGATTTCATCATAATATAGTCAATATATTTTGTCAATAGTTTTTGTATTATCCGTACATTTTTTCGTAAATCGTCTTATTTTCTAATAATTTTGTCGTTTTCTGTTTTGTTTGTTGCACTTAATGTTGTACTGTTCATACTGTACCTCCTTAACCTTTTTAAAATTTTTGATAATAACAGAAATTAAAAAAGACGAACCCACTCATTGAATCAATGAATGAATTCGTCCTAATGTAGACTCGATCAATCAGACCTCTTTCCAGTCCGCAAAAAGCCTCTTTTTACGTTCGATCATCTCGTCTGTTTTTTCCAGATAAGTCTTGATATCCTTGACATTTTCGCATCTTTCGATCCTGCCGTTTGGATATACCGCCTTTGTGATGGCCCCTGCACCAAGTGCTACGATGGTCTGCATTTCTTCCATGATCAAGATATTGTAGATTCCTTCTTTTCCTGGCTTTGCGTATCCGACATTTTCCATATTTCCTGTCATGTTTTTCTGGCGGTACAGATAATACGGCTTCATACCCATTTCCTCTGCGGCATCTTGTGTCAGCTCCATCGTACTTTCAGAATTAACACTCTTCATACCTGCGTATTCTTCCTTCTGAGTATTTAATCTTGCAGCACGCTTAATGGCCAGGGAGTGAACCGTCAAATTGTCTGGTCCTAGCTTTTTGATTTCTTCCAGCGTATTCTCAACATCTTCTTTTGTCTCCTGCGGCAATCCAACAATGATGTCCATGTTAATATTATCAAAGCCTTCTTCTCTTGCAAGCAAAAAGGCATCCTTTACCTGCAAAACTGTATGTCTTCGGCCAATCAGTTCTAGTGTCTCGTCTTTCATTGTCTGTGGGTTGATACTTATACGTGTGACAGGATGACGTTTTATTGTCTTAAGTTTTTCACGTGTGATGCTGTCTGGGCGTCCTGCCTCAACTGTCCACTCCTGAAGGAAAGACAAATTAAAGGAGTTCTCAATCTTTGAGAGAAGGCGTTCTAACTGATCTGGCTCTAATGTGGTCGGCGTACCTCCACCGATATATATTGTGTTTAGCTTCTTATCTTTAAAAGCCTCTGCCACATAGTCAATCTCTTTTTCAATTGAATCAAGATATGCATCCACACGATCACCAAATCGGCTCACTGGATATGATGTGAATGAGCAGTACGCACATGTTGTCGGACAAAATGCAATTCCGACATACAAACTATATCCATCCTCATAGTCCAGACAATCAAGCAGCTTAATTTCTCTTTTTGCAATATCAAGACTAAGCATAGTCTTTTCCTCACCGCAAAGCATCTGATTTTTCATGTAGTCTATGCATTCCTCATCAGAAGCACCTTCCATCAGCATAGTTCTTGCAATCTTTGTCGGTCTGATGCCTGTCAGTGTTCCCCATGGAAGCTCTTTTTTTGTAAGCTTAGAGAGTAGACAATACAGCATACATTTTGCCTTTGTTTTAGTGTCCTTTCGATCTGACAATTCACATTCACATGCATCCTCAAGCAATGTGCCATCCTGCATAAGCTCCATTGTCATCTTCTTTTTAGTGTTATCCTCGTTTGCTAAACATTGTGTTTCTGCACAATCACTCATACACACACGAAGAAACAAATCACCCTCTGCACACGCATATTCCTTTGTTTCAATTCTTTTAATTGCCCGTCCCGGATAAAATGCCATGAACAGGCTTCGAATATCGTTATCTAATGCATCGCATTCCAAATAAAAATAAATCATATCGTTTCCTTTGCTTTCCTTTTACTTTTTATCGCATTCCTGCTGCCGGATTGTGTGTTTTTTCATAACCTATTGAGGTCGCCTGTCCATGACCCGGATATACATCTGTCTCATCCGGCAGTACAAATAGCTTTTTCCCAAGAGAACGAATCAGTGAAAACATACTTCCGCCGGGAAAATCTGTTCTTCCATAGCTCTCGAAAAACAACGTATCTCCCGCAAACAGCACATGTTCCTTTTCTATATAATAGCACACACCACCTGATGTATGACCTGGTGTTTCAATCACAGTAATCTTCATTCCGGCAATCTCAATTTTTTGATTGTCAACAACAAGCTCATCTGCCTTCATAGTAAAACCCTCAGCCCACATCGCAGAAAGATTTTTCTCGGCATCTGCTAAAAGCTCCTCTTCATGAATGCCGGCGTATACAGGAATCTGATAATATTCCTTCACTTTCTTTGCTGCCATGATGTGGTCAAAATGACCGTGTGTCAAAAGTATTGCCTCTGGCTTTATTTCATAGCGGCTGCACACGCGAATGATTTTATCGGCCTGTTCACCTGGATCCACCAAAAAGCCGCGTTTGCTTTCTTCATCCCATGCCAAATAGCAATTTGTCCCCATTTGACCTACCATAATTGTCTCTATTCTCATCATGTTACCTGTCCTTTCTTTTTAAACGGGCTGCCAATCTGCCAGTTAACACTACACAAAACAGGCAGGGCCAATACCCTGCCTGCAATCTTTGCATAACATCATTGTTTTATCCATTAGAACGTTCAATATCAATTACGCTGTTAACTGCCATCAGGCGATTGATAAGCTGCTGCAGAGCATCTACACCGCCAACTTCAAATGACATGTTGATAGTTGCCGTTCCCTGCTTACTTGTCTTAGAACTCATGGAAGCAATGTCAATCTCTCGCTCTGTAAAAATCTTAGAGATATCTGCAAAAATACCAATACGATTGTTACAGAAGATCTTGATCTCTGCCATAAACTTCTCATTAGAATGAAAGCTTTCCTGCTGCCACTCAACATCGACAAGACGTGACTTTTCAGACTCTGGAAGAGCTATGACATTTACACAGTCTGTACGGTGAATAGAAATACCGCGTCCTCTTGTAATAAAGCCAACAATCTCATCACCTGGAACTGGCGAACAGCATCTTGAAAAACGAACATTAACATCAACAACACCATTGACTAAAACGCCGTTTGTACTGCGAATCTTGACTGGCTTATTCTTATTATTTTCAATTACAGACGCCAAAACCTGCTCATCTGTCGGTGCTTTCTTCTTAGATTCCTGATAAAGATCAATCAGCTTGTTTACAATCTGGCCTTCCTTAAGTCCACCGTGTCCTACTGCTGCCAAAATAGAATCCCAATCACGGAAGCCATATTTTGTGATAACCTTCTTTGTAAACTCCGGCTTTGTCAGATCACTGATCTCAAAACCCTTGCCCTTGGCACAGCTGGCAACAAGCTCTTTTCCTCTGGTGATATTTCCAGCTCGTCCTTCCTGCTTGAACCACTGATTAATCTTATTTTTAGCCTGTGTACTCTTTGCGATATTTAACCAGTCACGGCTAGGTCCTTTGACATTCTGAGAAGTGAAAATCTCTATTCGATCACCATTTTGAATCTTATAATCAAGAGGAACCATCTTGCCATTAACTGCCGCCTGCTTCATGCGGTTTCCTACTGCTGAGTGAATGCTGTAAGCAAAGTCAATCGGTGTAGATCCAGCCGGAAGATTCTTTACATCACCCTGCGGTGTAAAGCAGTATACATTATCCGAGAATAAATCAAGATCATTTTTTACCATGCTGATAAATTCTTTATTATCGGAAACATCCTTCTGCCATTCAAGAATCTGACGAAGCCAAGAAAGCTTTGCCTCTTCATCACGCACTGTAGTGTCTCCCGAACCGCGTTCCTTGTATTTCCAGTGTGCTGCGATACCATACTCAGCAGTGCGATGCATCTCAAAGGTACGAATCTGAATTTCAAACGGCTGACCATTCTTTGCAATCAGAGTCGTATGAAGTGACTGATACATATTTGGCTTTGGCATTGCAATGTAATCCTTAAAACGAACCGTAATAGGATGATACATTTCATGAATAACACCAAGTGCGGCATAACAGTCCTTTACTGTATCAACAATAATACGAACTGCAAAAATATCATAGATCTGATCAAGTGTTTTATCCTGATTTACCATTTTTTTATAGATGCTAAACAGATGTTTAACACGACCTGAAATCTCAGCCTTAATTTCAGCCTCCTCAAGCTTGACCGCAACCTCAGATTTGATTTCATCTATAAAACGCTCGCGCGCATCCTGCGTGCTGTAAATCTTTTCTGTCAGTTCCTTATAGACATCAGGGTGCAGATACATAAGAGACAAATCGTCAAGCTCTGTCTTGATTTTAGAAATACCAAGACGTGATGCAAGCGGCGAATAGATCTCAAGTGTTTCTCTTGCCTTTTGTTTCTGCGTCTCTGGCTTCCAGAACTGACCCGTACGCATATTGTGCAGACGGTCTGCAAGCTTTACCATGATAACACGGATATCCTTTGCCATAGCAAGAAACATCTTTCTAAGATTTTCTGCCTGGATCTCAATCTTATCCATATCCCAGTTGATCTGCGTCAGCTTTGTTACGCCATCTACCAAAAATGCGATTTCTTCTCCGAAAAGCCCGATCAATTCTTTTAGAGTCATCGGGGTGTCCTCTAAGACATCATGAAGAAGTCCTGCCGCAATACTTTCCTTATCAAGTTCTAGCTCTGCTAATATAATTGCTACGCAAAGCGGATGGATGATATACGGCTCTCCGGAGCGTCTGCGCTGATCTCCGTGCGAATTTAGTGCAACCTCATAAGCCTTGCGGATCAGTGACAGATCATCCGATGGATGATACTTTCTGACACTATCCTCCAATTCTTTATATAATTCATCCGGCGATGTAAAATTAGCCGGTGCCTTAACCGAAGGTTTTGGCGGGATTAATCCTTCTTCTTCTGGATTCATATCAGACACCTCTTTTCCTCATTTCAACTCAACATATTTACTCGTTGTTTCAATCCACAGTCGGTAATTTCACAGAGTCTGACATGTCAGCACAAAGCCGACTGTGGCTTGCCTCATGTCAGTAGGGGATACCGATTTCTCTCCGCCCACCACTGCCGTTAATTTTCCAATAGCAATTCATCTCGCCACCTATAGAGGTTGGAGAATCCTTGCTATTATTGTTGAAGATTATAAGCTTGCGTACTTTTCTTCCATAAACTGTCTTGCCTGCTGTGCATTGGATGGATTTGTATCCTCTAACAGCACGTGAATGTGCGGCTTATGCTCCTTGATATAGCGAAGCAAAAATTCATAGTCCATCTGACCTGTTCCGCATGCGCAGCTTAACAACTTGCCATTTTCGATCTTAAAATCCTTTGCATGGATCGTTGCAATATCTGGTCCAAGAATCTCAACAAACTCTTTAAAAATTGCCGGATACTCCTGATAATTGGACTCATCAAGCAAATTCACTGGATCAAAGATGATCTGAAGATTCGGAGAATCAATCGCATCAAGAACCTTTCTTGCACGCTTTGCATTGTTTACAATATGTCGGCATACTGGCTCAATTGCAACAATTACACCAAGCTTTTCTGCATATTCCACAACAGGACGCAAATTCTTAATAAAAATCTCAAGTGCTTCCTCAGTAAATGAAAATGGCTCTGTGCGATACTCGGTATTACATGCACCTGTCTCTGTTCCAACTACACCTGCTCCAAGAAGACTCGCAAATACAATATGTCTCTTGTAAGTGTCGATAGTATCCTTTAATGCAGCCTCATCAGGAGTTGCCAGATTCTGGTAGCAGCCAAGAACTGCAACATCTACTTTGTTCTCTGCAAAGACTTCCTTCATGTACAATGCCATACCAGGAGTTAAAACCTCCTTTTTGGTTGGAAACTCATGAACCGCCTTCGGTACTGCTAACTGACAGCAATGCATTCCCTCATTGTGTATTTCCTTTACAAGCCCTTCAAAGGTATCTGCCTTTACATCATGGGCACGAATTCCGATTCTCATACAATTCTCCCTTCGCGTTTCGCTACTTTTTTGATACTCACGAATTGCTCCGATGCTTCGCATCTTTCGCAATTCTAAAAACATTCGGATTCGCTGATTTTCTTTGAAAATCGCTGCATCCTCATGTTTTTGCGGGTTCCAAGCTGCAAAACCTTATCGTGCAAGCACGAGCAGGTTTTGTAGCTTGGAACCCTAGTATCATGTGATTTCTTAATTATACTCAATTTAACGAAACTCTGCAATAGTTTTGTATCACGATTTGAAGGCTTCTTTTCCCTTGAAATTCGTTAATTTGTGGATAATACGTCACACCAATATCAATTGTATTGCGCATTCCCCTAAGAGCCGCCGCTACATTGTCACGCCCATATTCCTCTTCAAGAAAATCAAAGAACACATCTGTGTCCCCAAAATAAAGCGCGTCCATAATAATGCCTTCTGGTCCCATAACAGACATTTTTACAACATTTCTATTCTTTCCGATACGTGAGAGACGAAGCACAGACAAATGCTGCTGGGCAAACAATGGCTTTTCATTGGCTCGTCCAAATGGCTCTAGCTTTTCAAGATCAGCAATGACTTCTTCACTGATATAACCAAGCGGCATCGCAGCATCAATCATGACAAGCGGCATAAGCTGCGTTTGTGTAAGCGTACATCTCGCATTTAAACCGTCTCGCAAAATCTCTAAATTTTTCTTTTCCATTGTAAGACCAGCTGCCATCTTATGACCGCCAAAGCGAAGAAATAAGTTCCTAAATGCACTTAGTTCTGTAAACATATCATAATCATCAATACTTCTGCCAGAAGCCTTAATCTGCCCCTCTTCTGACGCATCAGTAAAGACAAGCACAGGACGATAGTAACGCTCACGAAGGCGTCCTGCAATTATGCCGGCTACACTCTCATGACAATCTTTTATGTAAACAAGATATACATGCTCATCCTTCCACGTTGCATGCTCAATAAGCTCTACTGCGCGCTCTGTTCCGACTCGCGTTAATTCCTTTCGCTCCTCATTCATTGCCCACAGCTCACCAGCTAAGGCAAGTGCCTGATCATATTCCTTTGATTCAAGAAGCGCCAATGCATGAACAATCGTGTCTAGTCGTCCTGCTGCATTAAAACATGGTCCTAAGATAAATCCAATATGATAAGCACGCACCTGCTCTGGTGCTATGCCGCACACCTCCATCAATGCACGAAGACCTGTATGGTTTGTGTGATTAAGATATGAAAGACCTTTTCTGACTAGAATACGATTTTCCCCGACAAGCTCCATAACATCAGCCACAGTAGCAATCGCCGTATATTGTAAAAAAATCTCCTGACGGCTCATTGTGCGCTTCATTCTGTGAAACAAAAGTGTCATAAGCTGATAAGCTACACCTGTTCCACAAAGACTTTTAAATGGATATGCACAGTCTTCCTGCTTTGGATCAACAATAGCATCAGCCTTCGGCAAAAAATATGTCTTTTTTCCATCATGCTCCTCGAATGGAACCTCATGATGATCTGTCACAATAACTGTCATGCCAAGTTTTTTTGCTTCTTCAATTGCCTCAAATGCTGCAATTCCATTGTCGCATGTTAAAAGCACACTTGCTCCCTTTGCGTTTGCTTCCTCAACGATACGACTGTTTACACCGTAGCCTTCCATTACTCGATTTGGCGTAAAGATTGCTGCGCGGCCGCCAAGTTCTATAATAGCTTCTTTTAACAAAAGACCGGAGAAAATTCCATCATTATCAAAATCACTTGAGATTGCAATCAGTTCGTTGTTTGCAATCGCAGCCTCAAGCAAAGACGCGGCCTTATCTGCATCCTTCATAAGTGCAGGGTCACTTAGATAATCTAAATCTCCCTTTAAATAGCTTTCAATCTCCTCTTTTGTCTCAACGCCACGGTTTCTCATAATCCTTGCCGTTACCTGATTGATGCCGTATGCTTTGCTGATGGCTGCAAAATCTGCCTTTTTTGCGTACAGACGCCAGCGTTCCTTCTTCATAAATTTATTCCTTTCACTAATTCATTTTTCATGATGCGTTTTTTACTGACTACGCTTTATGACCACCAATCTGCTCATTTCTCTCCTTTGCAGTTGCGCCGTCAAGCAGATTCATTCCTTTTAAAATCGCATTTTTTCCAAATTTCTTTTTAATCTGCAGCATTGCCTGCTGCATTTTCTTTTCCTTATCTAGCGCGGCTTTTTCTTCCTGTTCTTTTTTTTCTAATGCTTCATAATCTGTAAATAAATCAAGCTGCTGAGGCTTTTTTCTAGTCGGCTCTGAACCCTCTGGCACAACATGATTTGCTGTCAGACTAAGACGTCTCACAAGAAGATTTTGATCAATAATTGTATCGTAAAGCTTCAATACTGTCTCGGTTGCTAACTTTGCTGACGATGTAAATCGTCCTATATTGACACTGCCATGTGCGCTTTTTGGAATTTTTCTTCCATACCTATCTGTGACAATATCACCATGATACTGCTCACGGCGTTTTGGATCTGTTAAATTTTCAATATCATAGCCAATCGTTAAAACCATCTGATCAGTGACAAGACCTTTATCTACAAGCTGCAGCAAAAGCTGATCAGTCATTTCTTTTACAATCAAACGCGTTTTCTCTGCCGTATATGGGCAATGAAGCACCTGACCATTCTCTATGCTGCTTGACTGTGGACGATACGCCTTAATATGCGCAATCGTGCATGGCTCCCAGCCCCATGCATGATCAATTATAAGCTCCGCATTAACACCAAAAAGTCGGTACAGCAATTCTTCATTATGGAGCTGATTAATTTTACCAACAGAACACCTTGCCACATCTCCCATTGTAAACATTCCATTTTGTTCAAGCTTTTTCGCCGTCTGTGGACCAATTCGCCAAAAATCTGTGAGTGGGCGATGATCCCACAGTTTTTGTCTATAACTTTTTTCTGTAAGCATAGCAATTCTCACGCCATCACTATCTGCCTTAATGTGCTTTGCCTCGATATCCATTGCAATTTTAGCCAGATAAAGATTTGTTCCGATCCCTGCAGTAGCTGTAATTCCTGTTGTCTTTAATACATCTCGTATCATTTGACCTGCAAACTCATAAGCATTAAACCCTGTCAAAATCAGATACTGCGTGATATCGACAAATACCTCATCAATCGAGTACGCATGTATATCCTCAGGTGCCACATATTTTAAATAAATATTATAAATTTTTGTGCTGTACTCCATATATTTTGCCATACGCGGCGGTGCAATAATATAGTCAATCTGATACTCAGGGTGCAAATCAAGCTCTTTTGCATTGCTTGAAGATCCTTCAAATAATCTTTTTGGTGCCTGGAAACGTCTTCTGGCATTTGCCTGTTTTACCATCTGGACAACCTCAAAAAGCCTTGCTCGTCCTCCTATGCCGTACTTTTTCAACGACGGAGATACTGCAAGGCAAATGGTTTTTTCAGTAAGTGCGGCATCTGCCACAACAAGATTTGTGCAAAGTGGGTCAAGACCACGCTCAACGCATTCAACCGATGCGAAGAATGATTTTAGGTCAATGCAAAGGTATGTTTTATTTTCAGCCATTTTAGTCATTATACTGCTCCATTTCAATATATACTTCTGTTTGCTGTATTGATTTTTTCACTGTTTCTGTTACTGCTTCATCATACCCTCTAAGTGCAGCATATGCGCCAAACTGTGCAGCACGATCCGACAGCGCCATCTGTGGGTGACGCTTCGAGACATGATGTGGAAGATCTATGATATCAGCATATTGGCTGGCATATCTGCTGGCACGTTGATCCACTTGATTTTTTTCTACTTGATTCATTTGATCGTTACTTGACATCAATAGCTTTGCCTCCAGTCTTTGCATTGATGTCCAAAGTATAGCACTCTTTCTCGTGTCCGTCAAAGAATTGTTTGCCATTTTTAATGGTACAAGACCTTGATCTTATCTATTCTCCTCTATTTATTGGTTATTTTCATCATTGCTTGCATCTTCGCAAAATTTCCATTTTGTTCTAGCAATCTCTGATAGGTACCACTCTCTGCAATTCCACCATTTTCTATTTAATAAATTGCAGAAAATCCATCCATATACGAATCAAATATATCATGTGTAATCATAATTACGGTACATGACAGCGACAATATAAGCTTTACCATCTCATCGGTTGTCTCAATATCAAGAGAGGATGTCATCTCATCAATCAGAAGCGTATCACAATCACGAATAAGCGCCCGCGCAACTGCTATTCGTTTCTTTTGTCCTCCAGAAATATTTCCACCGCCCTCTGCCAACTCTGTGTTAATTCCATCTGGCAAAGAACTTACAAGTTCGGTCAACCCAACCTTTTCGATTGCAGACCATACTTCCTCATCCGAACAGCCAATGACAATTTCAGATATTGTTGCTATGAATCCAGACTACACGATCAACATGATCAAGCCAATTATTCGCAAGCTATCGAAACTTGAAATGGTCGAGGTCGCCGGAATCGCCTATCGGGGAACCTCTATCGCCAGAACCTTCAAACCAACCAAAACAGCTCATCTTGTTCTTCAAGATATTTTCCAACAGGAGTACCAGTCTTTCCGTGAGCTTTTTACGGATAACTCACTCTTGATATCTTTGGTAAAATCTGAATTTACAAAAAATCCAGAGAAGGAAGAAATTGATCGACTGGAAAGTATATTGGAAAACTTTAAGAAGAAGACTTCTGGGGGGGTATAAAATCTGGTCCATAGATGCGTTACTACAGAAATCGCAGATGCATTTTGCATTTAAAGTTCTGTAAAAAATATCAGGTCAAAATGAATCGGTCTGTTATTTTTTTCTATATTTTCAATTTTTATAAAGCTTATTATCTGCTTCCATTCGATATAAATATACATCTTCCAGTGTTGGGACAACCACCTTTTGCGTACCCCATCCAAATTGAAGCTGTTGTTCCTTCATCTGCTCACTTTCTGCGATTACGCGCACCAGAAGACCTTCCTTTGCGATATTCACATTGCTGACAAGAAGCACCTGTTCCAGCTGACTTAATTGATCTGACCGAATAATTACTTCCCAAACAAGCCCATCCATTTGTTCCACCAACTTTTCCGGTGTCTCTTTCTCCAACAATTTTCCGCCTCGCAGAAACAAGATTTCCTTTGCGATACATTCCACATCGCTGACTACATGCGTTGCGATCAGCACTATCTTATTCTCGGAAATGCTGCTGATATAGTTGCGAATACGAATACGCTCTTTCGGGTCTAGACCTGCCGTTGGCTCATCCAGTATCAAAATCTGCGGTTCGTTTAGTAATGCCTGCGCAAGCAACACACGCTGCTTCATACCGCCAGAAAATCCGCCCAGTTTTCGATTTCTTGCCTTAGTCAGATTTACAACTTCAAGCAATTCCTCAATTCGTTTCCTCGACTCCTTTGCCTTCAGTCCTTTTAATGATGCAAAATAGCGCAAAAATTCTAGCGCAGAAAAACGATCATATAGACCCTGCTGTTGTGGCATGTAACCAAGCACATCACGGTAAGAAGCGCCCATTTTGGTCGCGCTAATACCGTTTACCAACATTTCACCCTCATCCGGCTCTAAATTTTGCGTAATCAGGTTCATTAAGGTCGATTTTCCAGCCCCATTTGGTCCAAGTAAACCATAAACGCCCGGCTCAAGCGCTGCCGAAAAATGATCGAGCGCTATTTTTCCTTTTTCATAGCTTTTTGTCAGATTTTTTAATTCCAGTTTCATCATCTTGCTCTCCTTTTTCTCTGATATGCGCGCCACGCGCCTGCTGTAAAAACAGATGCCACTGCTACAAGCAAAATTAGATATCCAATCTGTTCCCCAAAGCCTTGTTTCAATGTCTGCGTTCCAAACAGAAATACCTTTGCAAACCAAAGATCAAATATGTTTGACAACCCTGCTCCACTAATTACTACTGGAAGAACAAACAGTACAGCTCCCACTAACACCGCATACAGCCGGTTCTTCATCCGCACAGAAATCGACAAAAAACTAACCGCTGCACAGACCACACCCATCATCTGCATCACCGACGTCCACACCAAATATCCACGCACGGACAACTGTACATCTATTACTTGCGCCTGACGAATGCTTTGTAGCGGAACCTTCCATAAAGAAAAGTCATACATCTTTGATGCGGAAAACAAATGAATCACAGTAAATCCACCTGACACGATACATGCAATCACGACGCCCAACACATATTTTGCTACAAACAGCGGACGCCGTCCATTTTTCGTACAGAGAAGCATATTTTGCATCTCATTTTTGCGCTCTCCCGGGAAAATACCACTCAGTAATACGATTACTGCAAAAAGCAATACAGCGCCTCGATACTGATCCATACTGGCATTTTCAAACAGGTAACGCCCAATACTGTCATCCGTGAAAAACAGCTGAAGATCATGTGCTTCGCTCCAATTTACCAATGTATCTGCCTGTTCAATTGCACGCGTCAGTCCTGCTTCATTTTGCAGCATATGATCAATCATCGCACTAATTGACGCATACTGCTCGTTTGAAACTTCCTTTTTCTTCCATTTTTCAGTTAATTCGGCCTGACGCTGCCTTAGTTTATCAAATTGCTCCTTTTCCTGCTGCAATGCTTCTATCAGCGTCTGGTCTGCAATCCCCTCATATTTTTTCGCATATTCATGGTAAATTTTCTCGGTCTGCCCTACTGTCACTGGTGTTGTTCGCATACCGTATACCAAAAGGATTGCCACTATTATCATCATCCACACTATGCCATTTTTTATCAGCTGTTTTCGCCATTCCTGACCGACTACACTGGATGGATACCAGAGTCGTTCCCTTGCGGCTTCAATCCACTTTTGAATTTGCCCTGATGCGACTCTTAGCTTTCCCGGAATCCGTCTTCCTAGAAGACCACTGTCTGCTACACAGCCAATTACCACTACAAGCTGAAAGCAGCTATTCGCTGTCAACGCATTCACCGGTTTTCCGAACAAATTTATATTCCAATAACTTTCATATAATTGCGAACTCAAAAACCAGGCAACTGGATTTAAAAAATGAATCCACGAGTTTGCTGCGATCTCCGATACCTTCCAATAGCCCACAGCGCACAGCACCGCGCAAATACCGACTACCGCCAACACCGTCATTGTCGAATAAACCGATAAGAATAAGCATAGCATGAATGCCGTCAAGACAAGCACTGCAATTAAATGTCTCAGATAATAGTCGAGCAGATAGCCGCCCACTGTCAGTTGTCTTGCACTTTCATTTAATAAATTGACAGACTGCATCGGACGATTTAAATTTCCCATTCCATACAGCTTCCACGCGATTGCAACTTGACTCCCATACATAACAATTCCAAAAAGTAAAACCGCTGTCAGCGCTGTTGCAAATTTGGCAACAATCAGATAGCCATGTCCACGTCTACAGCTTCTAAGCAACCCAAACATATCATATGTGCGATCCTGAGATACCAAGACAATACAAATACCGAGTGCCAGTAAAATAAGAATTACTGATGAGATTTGTTCCTCCATCAGTGCTTCCACGCCCCAGTTCATACCAATTTCAAGTTTCGTTCCCTGTAGCTTTGCAAAATCTTCTACCGTCTTTTTGCCCTGTGCTTCCGCATACGGACGTCCTTCATAAAACGAACTGTCCTTCATCTGTTTATACTGTGCCTGAATGGATTCCAAATACGCCTGATACCCGCTGACATTTTGATATTGTTCAAGAAGTTCTGATATTACCTGTATTTTTGTCGTAAGCGCCAGTGGATTCTCCTCATATCCAGCCTGTCGATATTCGTCCAAGATATTTGGATTCTCCTCCACAAACCCTTGCAGAAGCCCCTCATCCACTTCCCCATTCAACGCAATCTGCACAAACTGAAAATTAGAAAGCATATTTAGCTGATCAGTCAAACATTCCTGTGCCTGCTCATTTGTCATATTCGCGGTTTCTTTCTGATACTTTGCAAAAAGAGGAACCGCTGCCACACGATCTTTCTTCTCTGTATACTGAGTATTAAGAAATAGACCAACATCTACAAAAATAAGCAATATCGCAATTCCGATCAACCATCTTTGACGCAGAAGCTTTTTCCATTCCGCTCTTATCATTTTTCTCCATCACCTCTCTGCCCTTGTAATCCATAATCAAACACCTACCAATCAGCGTTCAAAAGAATTTCCATTCATTCCCTTAGTCAACTGAATTAGCGTAGCTTCCTGTGTTGCAATTTTATCGCGTTCAATCACACCTATTACGTCCTGTGAAACATTATCTTGTACCTGCTCCCAGTATACAAAAGCATACTTTTCATCTGCACTTACGATATCCACATCATCATACGGATACAAATCAATTTTCTGCACAAACGTTCCATTGTGATCATAAATTTCAAACCAATTTTCATTCTCATTATTACGATCTGGCCATGTATATCCATACAAATCATCCCATTTATATACCTTTCTAGGGAACTCTCCTACAAATTGAGCTTCATCCTCCAGATCAAAGCCTTTTTCCCATACTTTACGAATCTCCGCCTTTGAATCATAGTAAGTCAAATAAATTTCATCCTGATAAATATTCTGAATGCTTAATAAAACATCTTCCTTCTTATACTCATCAGGATTCGTTATCCATTCCTCTGCTTGTGGCTGATACAAATATAAATTTGTTCGCATAGGCAATTTCTCAAAGTCAATGCTGTCCTCATTTGTCCAGTCAATAATTTCTTCACATCCATTCTCACTTACATATAACCAATCTCCGATTCCCTGCAACGTATCTATATATCCACTATACAAATCACTTTGCCAAATCTGTTTGTTATCCTTTCCGTCTAATGACATCTGCCATATCGAAAACTGATAATTTCCATCTTCCTGTGCATCTTCCATGGTATAGTAAATCTTGTCTTGAAATATCGTATAGTTTACCGAACCTGCCTCTGGAATTTCTGCTATAATCTCCTTACCTGACCCATCCTTTTCCACTCTCCATATTGGCATCATCTTTTCCCCGGTCCTTGAATCTTCTCTTGGCCATGTAGAAAGCACATAGAATCCATCTTCTACTTCGTACATTTTTCGAGATGCATCTCGAATCATCGCAACGCAATCCTCTGTTGTATGACTGCAATTAGGACGACTACACAATGGCACAGCCTGTTTTGTAACATCACCATTCCAAAAATATAAATGACCACCACATAAGAAATAATATCCATTATCAGCTGGAAGCACATAGTTAAGCCCTCCATTTTCTGCATTAAAACTTTCTTTTCCAAATGCAATCTGTGTCATTGTCATGCCCATTCCCACTATTGCTGCGACGGCAAACATTCTTCTCTTAAATTTTGTTTTTTCCATAAACTCTCCTTTTTTTGATTCTCAATTAACCACTAGTTTTATCACTGCCGGTATCGCTGCAATGATGATTACCTTAAAAAATACTTTTTGTTCCCAGATTATTTGCAAATTTCTCTTATTCAAAGTATAATATTGCCTGTATGTTTTGTCAATAACTTTGCGTTGTTTGTTTAATTCTATTCGGTAGCACAGTGATTTTTCAGTAGCTTTGCCTTCCTTCTGTATTACTTTTGACAGATAGCCAACTTTGCGATAAAATACAAATATTGACTTGTACATTGGGAGGATTTTTCAATGAGATTGGAGTTTGAGTCTTTCATTACCACCCTTCTGGCATCTTTTTTACTTTTTCTAATTGCCTGTTTTTTGTTCGTTCGTTCAAAACGAATTCTTACGATTGGTTACCATACTCTGACTGTCGTTTGTGTGCTTTCCGTTTTACGATTGCTTTTTCCGTTTGAATTTTCTTTTGGCAGTAACTTACACTTAAATAAAATGGCTACTCATATTGTTGTTATTTTTAGAAGAAAACATATGCTTCTTTCAACTATTACGTTTTCATTATTTGATATTGGAATCCTTGTTTGGATGTTGGGTATCATAATTGGTTTGTATATATTAAAACTTATAAAAGAGATCATTTTTTAATTCATAGCTTAGGGGTGAACGTCTCTAATAATGATCGGTATTCCAAGCTTTTAACTTGTGCTTGTCAGTATTATCATTTAAACCGAAGTTTTGATATTTATGAAATTGATGAACTCTCTAGCCCTATGATTTTTTCTATACGCAAACCAACGATTTTGTTGCCAGCCCAAAATCAATATACTGACCAAGAACTTATTTTCATTTTTCGACACGAGGTAGGCCATTTCTATTATCATCATCTGCTGTACCATTTTGGGGTCGAACTATTTTCAATCGTATATTGGTGGAACCCGCTCAACAAATATATTAAAAAGCAAATTGACACGTTATTGGAAATGAGTATTGATCATAGTTTTTCTTCATCCGCAGATGAAACAATCGCTTACCTCAATTGTTTATTGAAAGTGAAAAAGCAGTCTGCACAGCAACAACTATTCCCAAAGCTGAATTCTTCACTTTCCATGAACAATCTTCAGGAGAGTATGTTGGAAAAGCGATTTCAGCTTTTAACGCACTCACAGAAGCGCCAGCATTTTCTTTCTGTTTTTGTGGTTGTCATTAGTGTCAGCATTTATCTTTTTTCTTATTATTTCACTTTACGAGGCGTTTCCACCCCATCTGAAGCAAAAAATAATGAGATTTTTACCTTAACTAATGAAAATTCTTATGGAATCTCAAATGGCGATGGGACATATGACCTTTATCTTTATGGAGAATATATCGAGACTGTTGATTCTCTCATGGGGTATGATTACGTTCCTATTTATAACAGTTTAGAGGACGTTCCGCAAAATTAACCAATATATTGCCAATATTTCGTTTTCATCTCAAACGCATAACAGACCGGAATCAACCGACCTGTTATGCGTTTGATATTACTTTCTTTTCTTATTTACGTCCAAATACAAAATCCTATCATCTGCCTGTCCGAATCTCCGCATCCCAGAAATAAAAGACGATTTTCATATCTATAAGCAAGACAATCACCGCTTCCATATAATAACGCGCTGTTCCTCCATTTGCAAAAATAAGCTCTGGAAGAAACAGCCCCAGCCATGTCCATGTTGACAGATCAATCCCCAGCCAATATAAAAAGCATGGCATCAGAAAGAACAAAAAACAAAGAATTGCTGCCGATGCAGGATTTAAACGATAGGCAAGCAGCGAAACGACGATGCAAACACTGATAACCGTAAAATACTGCAATATAGTTTTTATTAAAAAGGCATGACGAATTGAAATCGAAAGTTCAAACTTTTCATAACCGATAACGGTATTTAAGGATAGTTCCATTGGAATGCGCTCGATATTTTTCAATAATACAGAATCATACGGTACATACAAAATTGCAATGATCACAGATGCCAGCACTACCATCTGCATCAGCTTACACATGGCAACCGGGCGTTTTCCAAGCTTTGTACTCTGCAAAAGGAGGCTACTTTCGGCTTGTCGTTCAATGCCAAATAACGCAGTCGCACCCAGAAGAAAAACAGCAGCAAAAATCATTGCAAAAATTGCCTGTTTCTTATTATCCTGAAACAAATAGGCTAACTGGTCAACATCTACGAATCCAGCCTCTTCTCCCAGCGAAAGATGCTTTTCAATCACCGCAGCCTGCTCCATTACACGCTGGAAGCCTTTTTTTCTGGTATCGCTCAAAAGCTGGCGATACATCTGCCATTTTTCATATTCGTCCTCTGAGAGTTCTCCCTGTTCGTACTGCTGTCTCTTTTGAACGGCTTCTTCATCTTCCATATTTAAGAGTTGCAGTTCCTGTTGCAGGTAATCTCTGCTCTCCTGCGTGTACGCTCCGCTTAACTTCTCGATATAATATTGATATACTTGTTGATCTGTATTTCCTTTGTGTGACTCAATATCCGGCAACAGGCGAGTACTGAAAAATAAAAGTAAGACAATTATAACTGCCATTGCGCCCAATTTGTATAGTTTATAGCCTTCATGCCAAAATAATCCCCTATGCTGTGCACAAAGCTTTGCCATGCTATTTGCCACTAATTGAAAACAACGAGGCAGCTTTCCTGATTCTCTCGTCTCTTTGCTGAAACTAATGCAGGACACCACTGGCAGTAGAATGATACCACAAAGCACAAGCAGCAGCTTTCCTGTTACCACAGAAAATGGCTGTGATAAAATGTTGAGATTATGATACTCACAAAACCATGCCTTCGCATCAATCACAGCTGCCAGATTCAAATATTTTAACGAATTCCATTTGGATACACTGTTAATCTGCTTGTAGGCAAGATATTCCAGACAAATAACTACCACACATGCGCTCGCTGCAATGCCAAATCGCCATCTTCTTGTAAGCATTGCCATGATAACGGATGCATAAAACAATGCAGCTAACACCTTAACGGCTAAATAAAGAATCAAATATTGCTGTATGCTTATGGGATATGGGCAATTGCGAAAGCTTGGAATGGAAATGAGCGCCAACGTCATATCTCCCATTCCATACATCAAAATGGCAAGTACAATCTGACTTCCATATAACAAAATGGCAAGCAACACTGCAAAGAAAAAATAAACAATGGTCTTTGCCAATGCCATCTCCAGATGACCTCTTTTTGTGCTTCCAAGCAGTTGATACAGCCCCGCCTCTTTTTCTTTCCGAAAAATTGCCCAGCCTAGAAACAACAGCAATCCAGGCACAATAACATCTGCCAATGCGCTGTCTGACCATGCATCTGCCGCATCAGAATAAGTTAACCCCGGCTGTACTGAACTCATCTTTTCATACGCTTCTGCGGTTTTCTGTATGTTTTTCTGAGAAAAAGAATCCACATCCGAAAACAATGATAGCCTTGACATGGACTGTGCCTGTGTTTTTACGCTCTCCAAAAACTCCTCATAGGATATTACATAATTGACGCGTTCCAATAGTTCAGTAAATGCCTGATACTTCTGCTGTGTCTGCTGTATATCTGCCTTTTCGTTCGCGTTTTCCTTAAGGCGTTTATTCCAATCAACCTCTGGTGTATTCATCTGTAACAGCTCAAATGCCATATCGGAATCTCCATATGCTGCTGAGAGCAGAAAACTTTGCCATGCACTTTCTTCCTGTAGCCATTGTCTGGCTGTCTCTGCATCCATTTCCTCTACTGTTGTAAGTGCAGCCTCATAATATTCCTGATAGGATGCATTCTGCTGCCAAGAGTGACTATCGGCATTTTTCCACTGATATCCAATCACAATACACATACTCAATACTACTACCAACAGCACGCTTTTATCCGATATCAGTTTTTTCCATTCATACCATACCTGCTTCATACGTAACTTCCCCCATGACACATTATTTGTCTTTTTCTCTTTTTGCTTCTGATGTCATGTGATACAAATATACTTCTTCCATGCCTGCCCTTACTGCATGCTTTTCTCTTTTGATTTCTTCGTCGGTTCCAACTGCCCGAACGATAATGCCTTCTTTGCCCACTGACAAATTGCTTACCAGATATTCTTTTTGTATTGACATCACTTCATTTTCCTGTGCCACAAACTCCCAAACTAGTCCATCCATTTCTGCAATCAGTTTTGGGATCTCATCTTGACGGACAATTTCGCCGCGTTTGATCAGAATCATCTCCTTTGCAATACACTCAACATCGGAAACGACATGCGTTGCAAAAATTACAACGCATTCTCTTGACAGTTCACTGACAAAATTACGAATGTTGATTCGCTCTTTCGGGTCGAGACCCGCTGTCGGCTCATCTAACACCAAAATATCCGGACTATTCATAACAGCCTGTGCAATTAGCAGACGCTGTTTCATACCGCCAGAATATCCGCTGATCTTTCGATCTGCTACTTCTGTCAAATTCATCTGTTCCAACAGATCGTTAATCTTGTGTTTTGCTTCCCGATGCGATAACCCCTTTAGCGTTGCCATGTACCACAAAAAGCGCCGCCCGGTAAACTGATTATACAGCCCCTGCTGCTGTGGCATATAGCCCAAGCGATCACGATATTCTCTGCCTAATTCCTTGATATCGCTTCCATTAAACAGTACCTTGCCACCTGACGGCTGCATATTTCCGGTAATGATTTTCATCAACGTGGATTTTCCGGCTCCGTTCGGGCCAAGCAGTCCGTAAATTCCCGGCGTAAGCGTCAGCGAAATTCGATTCAATGCAGTTTTCTTATTCGGATAAGTATGTATTACATCTTTTATTTCCAGTTCCATCTTTTCGCTCTCCCATCTGCATCCGTTTGGGTAAACACACCTGTATTATTACGGCTCCATACAGTTAAATGTTGCTCCATTCTCAAAAAAATCCGACTTTTTCACCCAATATACACTATTTGCTCCCCCATCCAACTCAGAGCACTGATAAAATAAATATTTCTCATCCACACCGATGCACTGGAAAAGTGGCATTCCCGGTAAGCTAACTGCAGCTTCCAGTTCTCCACTCTCCTTATTAAAAGCTGCAACAATCGGATCAATCTCAGTCATTCCATATACATACAAGTACGCATCATCTACAGAAATCCAACTATATAAATTACCTGTTATATTGGCATCAAAGCCAAAGTTTTTAAGAGAATCCAGTGTCAACATCTTGCCTTCCGCTGTTGATTGAAGCATCGCATTTACATACTCTACACATAAACCATCATTTTTTAAGGTACACTCAAAAAATTCGCCATCCTCAGTCGGTAGAAACATACTCTGCCAGTTTATTTCTCTCTCCTGTGCTTCTTTTGTCTTTGTATCATAAATAATCAAGCTAGAATCTTCTGTATCTGCAAGTTTTGTCTGAATATACACAAATTCTCCATATGGATATATACGAAGTACTGCATCCATACTCTGAAGTGTTACAATTGTCTCTGGATCGTTTTCTCCTAACTCAAGACGTTTAACAGTTTCAGTTCCAATCAATGTTTCTGGATCAGTTTCTCTTGATATATAATATAAACTGCCGTGATGAAACGCAAAACTATATGCATTTTCTATGTGATAATCTACTTGCTCGCGACTACTTCCATCTGGTGCAAGTTCCAACAGATATTCCTTTTCACGATAATCTGCATTAATATCCTTGTCAAAATAAACGGATGATGCATTTGCATATAGCTTACCATCATAATATTGCAAGCCATCGTTTACACTACCATATGCTACATATGCCGTACATTCACTTCTCTTTTTGCTGTCTGTTTCCTTATTATGAAGACAATCTGGACGATTACACAGTGCAATTAATGTCTGTGTTTCAAAATCACAGTAATACACAAAATCGCCCAATCTAACATAATATCCCTTCGGTCCCCTAGCAAATGCAGAAACCGTATGGGCAGTTTGATAAGACCAGTTCCAGTCTTTTTCCAAATCAAAGCTGCTATTCTTTTTTAATTCTACTGAAAAATCATCATTATAATTTTCTACAACAAGTGTATAATTACTTTCCTCTATCGTACGCTCTGTTGTTTTTTCTTCAGCAAATCCATAAAGGGGTGGGGCTACTACTGTGGTCAGAAAAGACAGAATTACCATTCTTTTCATCATTTTTTTGATATTCTTTTTCATAGAGATTCTCCCTTACTAAATAATCGTGACAATAAAAATTGTCCCGACATTTATTTTATTTGATTTATTTCGTTTAATTTACTTTGTTGCCGTGGTTTCTACAGTCCAGCTATTTACTGAATGAATACCTCTTCCATGATGAATATTGCTTCCAGACGCAACTGTGGATACTTCCATCTCTCCTGTGTAATTTGCCACATTATTCGTACTTGTTTTCTGTACTCCATTCGGATACATATAAGCAGTTGCTTTCGCATAAATGTATGAACTATTTGCTGGAACACACTTTGTTGTTGCAACCACACTAGATGCAGTTCTTGTTTTATATTAAATATAGTAGCTTATTTTTCTTTATTTGTCAATTATTTGTCAAGCTGCATTTATGTTACACTGTAGACTTGTCATTCCATACATTAATTATCACACAGTTTGGGTAGATATGACCCCTAGGGTATTATCCGTCCCTTATCATCAATTTGAACACTGAAAATAGAATACACATTTTTATTCATGCATTACGCATTCTGACCAAAATAGTACAGATACGCATCATCCAGACTCACACCTGTTTCTCGCTCCCGGTAACACTCTGGTGCATATTCTGCCAAAATTCGCATCCAGATGCCGGTGTGCTCTTTCCGAATACTACAAACACGATATTGCTTTCTCACCTGCTCAACCATTTCCTCTGGCACACAGATTTCATGTACGAGCGATGCAATGGATTCCATAATCGCTTCCGGTGAATCGGCAATTCGGATTGTTCCGCTATCCAGCACAATAATCTCCTTTGCAATGTACTCGATATCGCTAATCACGTGCGTCGCTAACAGCACAATCTTATCAAATGCCTGCTCCGCAATCAGATTGCGAAATCGAATGCGTTCCCTCGGGTCTAATCCTGCTGTCGGCTCATCCAATATTAAAACACGCGGATTATTTAAAAGCGCCTGCGCCAGCAAAAGACGCTGCTTCATACCACCAGAGTACTCCCGAATCTTTTTATTCTTCACATCATCCAGATTTACAAGTGTCAAAAGTTCTGTTGTCCTTTTTTTCGCATCGGACCGTTTCATCCCCTTGAGTGCTGCCATATACCATAAAAACTGCACGCCTGTAAATGCTTCCGCTAGTACCTGCTGCTGTGGCATGTAGCCCAATACGGCACGATACGCTGCGCCAGACTTCCAGATCTCTTCCCCACAATAGCTCACCGTTCCAGATGTTTGTCTCAAATTCTGAGTCAAAATGTTCATTAACGTACTTTTTCCTGCTCCATTTGGGCCAACAAGTCCATACACACCCGGCGTTAAGACAAGCGAAACTTCATTGAGCGCACGCTTGTCATTTCCATAGATTTTTGTTACCTGCGAAATCGTCAGCTCACTTTCCATCTTCTCTTATCCTCTCTCATTCTTTCTTATCATTTCTTATCTTCGCTTCTTTCCTATTCTGTCCAACTACGTGCCCTGTGCAAAATACACGCTCTGCGCAAACAAACGATACCATTGCTATTCCAAGACAAGCAACTACGTAAGCAGATTCACCAGATATCGAAGCAGAACTTAACTCCTGCACATACAAAAAGCAATGATCAAAGGTCACTCGGCTAATCTCCGGCTGAAACAAAGCCACTGCCATCGGCAATACCGTTACAGAAAAGCCCACACCAAAGCCTAGCCCTTTTTTTGAAATTCGAGTAAACAAAAAAAGCAATACAGCTGTCACAGTAATCATTCCTACTGCAATATAGCAGACATCTATCATCATTGCCTGTGCAAATGAGATCTTTATGGAAGCCCATTCATAA
Organism: Anthropogastromicrobium sp.; assembly: GCF_037349415.1. Taxonomy (NCBI): domain Bacteria; kingdom Bacillati; phylum Bacillota; class Clostridia; order Lachnospirales; family Lachnospiraceae; genus Anthropogastromicrobium; species Anthropogastromicrobium sp. Next base: position 5,574 of record NZ_JAXWCK010000043.1, on the reverse strand, counting down.
ATGCTTGCATTTTGTATAAGCAGCTGCAATGCACTCGGATTCCACAATACCCATTTACGCGTCAGATAACACAAAAAGACAGTCAGATATAAGATTAGAGAATACCCCAGCGAAAGCAGACATTTTCTGCGATACAGCACGCCTCGTCCTTTTTTGCAAGTTCTTAATACCACACGCATAGGCGCATCACCAGACACAATAAAGGAAATACCAATGCACTGAAACAGCAGACAGATCACTGCATAAATTACCTTTTCGTTTGAATTGTGAAATACGGATTCAACCATATTTTCATCCACAATGCCAACCGTTTCCACTGCATTTCCCCGCTCATACAGCGATCTGGCACGTTCATTCTGGTCTGTTATCTGGCGAAATGCCTCTCGTTTTGACCATGGCACCTCTTTCATGTCCGATAATCGTTCCCCTTCCTCTTGAACAAATTGATCGGTCTCTTCACTCCAGCTTCCTCCTACTGTCATCAGATAGCTCTGATAGGTTACTGTTTGCTCATCCTGAATCGGTGCCTCAAGATTTTGTAAACATACAAATGTACAAATCACTGCTGCAATATATAACAGTACACCACGAAACGTTACTGCAAACTGATAGCAGGTATGAAAAAATACACTTGTATGCCCGACTAAGACATGCTCCACAAAACGATTCCACAGTCTGTCAACACCGGCAACTCGTAACTTTCTGAGTTGTCGTTTGCCCTGATTCTTTGCGCCTGCAATCCATGCAAGAAACCAACAGCCAATGCTTCCCACAACCCAATAAATGATTATGATTGGAGCCAGCGGTATTGCTTTCTCTCCAAGCGCCAACACTTCATAATGACCAAACCACGCCGAACAATCAAACACTGCCGCCAGATTCACCTTCTTGAGCCACACGGTAGAGGCAAGTACGGGCAGCTTCTGATAACGCCATACACTTATCATATAAAGCAGAATCGAAAAGACATACCCGCCTGTCATACTTCCTGCCACGGTTGTTACTGCTGAAAAAAATAAAATGACAAACAAAGCAGCTATGAACTTTCCAATATACGCCAATACTAAGAATTGCCCACAGGTAAGCGAAAGGGAACAATTTCGGAATGCCTCAATTGATTGAACCGGAGCCGACCAACCATCCGTTCCATACAAATAAAACGCCAGAAGAATTAAGCTCACATAGGTAATGATCGTATAGCAGGTGCCATAAAACAATGCACTCACAAGCTTCACTGCTGACAAACGATATCTTCCGCATTTGCAAGAGCGAATCATTTTTCTCTGATCACCATCGCTTAACAGGATTGATGTTGAAAGAAGTAACAAGCTCACAACCACAATATAATCTGCCGCCTGATAGTCAAACAAGCCCGAAAATCCTTCTGATACAAGCAGCTCCAATTGGGTACCTTTCAATTTTTCAAATGCTTCCCACGTTTTCTGCGCACGATTTACCGTAAATGGGTCCTGCTTAAAAATGGAGATTTGACTACTCTTTGCTGCCTGTGCTTCCATCTGATTCAGAAACTTTTCATATGAACTGACATATTGTAAACGGTCCCGAAACCAATACAAGATGGTACCCTGCCGATTCCATTCCTTCTCCAATTCCTCAAAATCCGCTGTATCCGTCTGCGGCGCCATCGTAGCCTGAATGAGTTGATCCTGTTTTTCTGCTACATAGGCCTGTGCCTCTTCCACATCGGAAAATGCCTGTGTCAGTTCAACAACATGTCCCCATTCTGACCGCAGCAAACGGTTTCCACGCTGACTATACACGAACACTCCAAGATTCAGCAAGAGTGCCAGTATCAAAATCACAATCAGCGAACGGTACTGCCAAAACTTTTTTATTTCATTCCACAGCATTCTTGCCTCACTTTCCGTTCTTTTCCGTTCATTTCCATCCATTTCATTCCGTTACGTGCTCAAATCCATGATTAAAAAATATCATTTGGAGCTTCTACAATGAGCTTTGTTACTGGTTCCTGTCCTGGAATCAGTGATTTCTTATCAAGTGCATACACCGTATCGCCTGTTGCCAGATAAAACAGGTAATTTTCATCGCCCAGTCCCCAGGCTAATATCGTCGGATTGATCATATCATACTCCCACATCAGTTCTCCTGTATTTTTGTCATAAATATATATGGTGCGCGTATGCTTCTCTCCGTTTATTATCGCCTCACATTGACCATCATCCAAATAGACATATTTGTCATCCATACCTGCAAAGAAAAACGAAGGTTTCGCAGTAAATAAAAGTTCTTCCTCACTTCCATCCAGGTTGCTGATAAACACATTTTTGCCTTCCTCTCTGTCATCATGTTCAAAAGCATAGGAATAAATCATCTTATCCTCATAGAATCCACGGACCATCATATTTACAGCGTCCTCATACCGATAAGGAAGCGCCGTTGCTTTTTTCTCTTTTAGATCATAGACATAACGCTGATAACATCCATCCTCACGCATCGTCGCAAAGTATGCATAATCCTTATATAAGTAAAAAGGCATGACAAATCCACTGTCGAACGCTACCTTTGATTCTGCTTTGTAGTCCGTCTCAAATAGTTCCTCAGCTTCTTCACTTCCATCTGCGATTTTTCGCCATAATTTTGAAACTTTATTCACATAGCCTTCTCCAAGCGGCTCTGCTTCTACGGTAGCATAGTACAGATACCCTTTATGGTAACGTGGACTCCAGCCTGATACATAATCATAATATTTATATTCATCATTTTTTTCACGATTTGTTCCATCTGCATCCATAACATACTGAATGATGCTTCGTCCATGTTCCCAGTCTACGCCAAATGTATACAGTTTTCCATCATAATAATCCAACAGATTCATTGAAGTATAGCCTACATACGCTTCGCACTCTCTTGCCTTTTCCCGATCTTCCTCATACTGGTGCATGCAATCAATTTTTGAGCATAACGGAGTTGCTTCATCCATTCCCTCTTCCCAGTAAAAAAGGAAGGAACCGATACAAAGATAGTATCCATTTTCGCCCTTTGCCATATACTCATGAGTAAACTGATACTCCGTATCCACTATTTCTTTTTCTTCTTTTACTTCATTGGCATATGCAGTACAGGATAAACATAAAATCAAGAATACATAATTAAGCTTATGCAAAAATTTCATATTTTTTCCTCCTAACTAAGGAAATAGAAAATATAGCCTGTCAATTTACCATAACAGTTTCCATATTTTCTATTCCCTGTCTGTCAATGTTATTATATTATTTACTTAACTGCACCTACATATCTTGTGCTTCCGTTCCAACTTGATCCATTCGCCGCTCCCAAATGTACTCCATCAATTGTTAATGGATAATAACTCGCATTAGGTGCATTAAATGATACTGATACATCTTTTGTTACCGTCGAATCAGAAGTCTGCGATTTAGTAGTAGAATTCTGTCCTCCCTGCTTCACAAAAACAGTAGTATTTTTTACATACACATATGCTGCTCCGCTAGAACCATAAGTTCTTACTTTTGACCATCCATTATAATTATTATTATAACTGATCACTCCAGTAAAGGTGCATCCTCCAGCACTTCCACTATCCGTTGTACCAGCCAAAGCTGTAACAGACATTAAAGCCGACATTGCAATTCCAAAAGCAATCCCCTTCATCTTCATAATAGATTTCCTCCTTAGAAAATTTCTTTGTTATTTGTTAGACGATGTTGAAAATTTTAATTCATACATCATCTTGCTGCACGGACGTTCAATATTCTTTGGCGCATTCACACCTAAGATTAATAAAAGCTTATTCCTAATCTTCTTATTGATCGTATTTTCTCAAACTTTGCTTACTTATCCTCCCATAGGAATTTACCTTCCTTTCTGTTTTACTTCCTGTTTTTTGTTAAATTTATTGTACTTTAAATTATAAGTTTTGTCAATAACTTTTTATTTTTATTTTTTCTTAACTTTATATTATAAAACAATCATTAAGTATTTTGCAGATTATTCTTAGCCACGCTTTACATTATTCTCCTCCTCTCCTTAAAAATCGACTTCTTCCTCTTCTTCTTTCTCACCCTCCTTCAACCAACCAGACTACTCAAACCGGATTTGACATTGCTCTTGTATTTCTTCTTTATACTCTTTTAGATCAACCACCTTGAAGTTCTCCAACATTCTTCGATGCTTTTGCTCTCTGCTTTGTTGAATCCCTTCCCAGATCTTTTTCCATCCCTCTATTATCTGCGCAATCATATGGCCGATTTGTATCAGATAATAGTGGTTCTTCGTTGCCTGATAGTTGTGACTGTAGCGATGTTCTAAGTTATATCCCTGCCTTTTCTGGGTGTTAAATCCTTCATTTTCTATTTTCCACCTTCTCCTTCCGTATTCGGCTACTTCTACTGCCTGACCTTTTTTTATTGGCAAATCAGTTATAAAATAAAACTTTTTCTCTGCTGCCTTTCCCTTTTCCTCTTTTTCTTTCGGGGCTTCTTCCTCCTCCCGATATTCCACAAAGTTTACTGAATATCCTCTATAATCAATCTCTGTCTCATGATTCCAACTGATCTTTTTTCCATTTCGGACTTCACTTCCCTCATTCTCTTTATACTTTTTCAGGCTTTCATACTCTTCATATATTGATGGAACGCTTCCTTAAAGCGCAGCAGATACTTCCAACCCTTCTCTTTACATTCTTTCAGAATTGTTTCACTTGCATACAGGCTGTCTGCACTGATACAAATCGGCAGCATTGGAAACTCTTCTTTTAGCCTTTTCATCAATCGCTTCGCCGCCGTCAACTCACAATCCTGTTTCTCTAATTCCTTTCCTTCATTATCAACAAACTCCGTCATTATACTTACTACTACGTTCTCTCTCAATATCAGCTTTGCCTCGAGAACGTAGTACAAATATTCCGTATATTTTTCTTCAGTTCCCTTATTATACACCTTATACAGACTTTTTCCATCCAGCTCTTTCCGGCTTGAGCACAAACCTGTCCCATCCATTACGATCTGCCAATATCGGTTACGAATTCGTCCCTCTTCAAACGCTCGACTTCGGATCAATCGTTTCACAAGTTCAATGATTATGTTTTGCAACTCATCAGGATTTATTCTCTTCAGATAATTGTTGATCGTTTCCCAGTATGGCAGTTCTTCCAATTCCTCATTACATAAGTAACCGATATTTTGAATTACTTTGTCGGAATTAAATTCTTCACTTGATTTTCTCATGCTGCTGATATAAAATACAGATGAAAGGATTCGTGTCATCAGGATTACTTTTCCTGAATACGTAATATAGCTCGCATTTCTTGGATCGTTTACTCTGGCTAATGCAGGTAACAATCCCGGAAAAAAGTGGTTAATGACTTTGGAGAGAGTAACTGCAAGTTTCAACTCTTTCAGGCGTTTACGGGTTTCTTTGCGAGTAGTTTTCTTTCTTGTTTTCTTGGTAAAAACCTCCTTCCTTGTTGGGTTTGCGAAAAAATAGTTTGTTTTGTCACTTCTATTATCGCTCAAATCCCCGAAAATGATATGCTACCCTCATATAGGACAATGAAATATAAAAGTCCTATATGGG
>NZ_JAXWCK010000042.1:0-30247 GCF_037349415.1 Anthropogastromicrobium sp. | reverse complement strand
CCGGGGCTGGTGTCTGATCCGGTGATGGATTTGTGGCTGGCTGCTGCTCTGAAGACGGGGCTGTGGCCGGTGTCTGCTCTGGGGACGGAGCTGGGGCTGGCGTCTGCTGCGGCTGCGGCTGTGACGCTGCCTGCTGTGCGGTCGTCGGCTGTGTTGGAACTGTCTGCTGCGCAGAGCTTGATGGCGTGGACGCATTATTGTCAAGTGAAAGTGAAGTTCCCTCAACTACCTCATCTGCCATATACTTCATATAATTCCATGCAAAGCTTCCCTTTACACAAATTGCCTTCTGAACCTTTGAAAAAGCAAGGTTTCCAATCTCTTCAACTGATTCCGGAACTACAACTTCTTTCAAAAGCTCAATATCAGACAATGCAGAATCATCCAGTTTCTTCATTCCATCTGGAAGCTTTAAATACTGAACTGACGTATTGTTCTTAAATGCATGTGAACCAATTGAAGTTACCGAATATCCGCCGATTTCTGCTGGAATACGAACAACTTGTCCCTGATCATTGTACTCAACAAGCTTTAACTCATCATTTGAAAGCTCATAGACATTTCTTCCAGAAGTAACCTTGTTGTCTTTGATTTCAACTACTTCAGTTTCTGTCTCCTTTTGAGTTTCTTTCTGTGTTTCTTTCTTCGTATCCGTATCCTGTATCTTATCTACTGTATACGGAATCTGCTTATTGCTCTTTTTTCCACTGCTGAAAAGAAGAACAATCAATACGATCATCGCAGCAATCAATGCAATTACTGTGACAATAATAACAACAAGAATACGATTTGTTTTTGGACGAGCCGGTTCATAATCATCATTGTCGTAATCATCATTACCGTAGCTGTCATCCTCTTCGTCATAATCGTAATCATCATTCAGATTTTCTTCATAATCATCATCTGAATCTGAATCGTAGCCTTGATCTGGCTGCTCTTCATAATTGTCTTGTACCTTGACTTTAGAGGGGCGTATCTTTGTTCCGCAAATTGGACAAATCGTGCTTCCCTGCGCTAGTCTGGCACCACATTTCGGGCAAATCATATGCTTCTCCGTTCTGCCGCATTTTTGCGGCTTTTTTTAAGTTATCGTCTGCGTGTAACGTAAACGATAACGCCTTTAACCTTTCGTATCATACCATAAGTATGAGTTTATTTCAATGTTTCAAATATCCAAAAACATTACATTTCTTTTACAAAACTGCGTCAATCCACGCGTTCCTTTCCCCAGAAAAATAATGCTACTGTTCCCGGGCCGGTATGACTGCCAATTGTAGCACCAATCGGATAAATTTCAACTTTTCCATTTAAATTAGGAAAGCGGCTCTCAACAAGCATTGCAACAGCTTTTGCGTCATCCATACACTCTGACTGACAGATATAGCATTTGCCCGAATATGCCAAACCTCCCTCGGCATTTTCTTCCATCTTCTGAACGATACGCTGAATCACTTTTTTCTTCGTGCGCACCTTCTCTCTTGCTGTCAAATGTCCCTCATAGTCCACATTTAACAAAGGACAGATTCCAAGCATACCTCCAAAAAATCCAGCTGCCTTTGATACTCTTCCGCCTCTGATAAAAAAAGTAAGATCAGAAGTAAAAAACCAGTGCTGCAGTTTCTTTTTATTTTCACACACCCATGCATACAATTCATCTATACTCTCTCCTGCATCTCTTCTGTCTGCCAGAGTATCTACTAACAAACCATAACCAGAGGAAGCTGCCAATGAATCCACTACATAAATTTTTCTGTTTGGATATTCTTCTCTTACCTGTTCTGCTGCAATACATGCTGAATTGTAGCTGCCTGAAATTCCGCTTGAAAGCGTTAAATGAAGGATATCCTTTCCCTCATCAAATATTTTTCTAAAAAAATCTGCATACTCACCAATACTAACCTGTGATGTCTTTACATCCTCACCTGCAAGCATTCTGCGATATAACTCTGCCGGAGACATCGTCTGACCAAGGTCATCTAGATAGTCCTTTCCTCCCAGTTCATAGTGAAAACACACATAGCGGATTCCACGCTTATCAAAATATTCCTTTGTCAAATCAGCTGTAGAACAGCAGCTGATGCAATATTCTGCCATACTCATCTCCTCCTTATAATTAAAGCATTAAAACAGTTACAGTATATCTTTTTTGCTTTGCAAATACAAGTAGCGCTAAAGAGAAAATACACCGTTTATCATTACTTATCTTTTTTTCAGAAAATGTTCGCGATTAGGATAAATTTCCCTAAAAACCTCTAAAGCAGCTCTTTGAAGCGGCTCAAATTCTTTTTCCATTCGCAGACTATGAGGTGCATCAAACACAATTCTGCTTATTTGTTCAGCGATCTTTCCTGCAATGCTTTCATCTGACAGCTGTCCCATTCCAAAAATAACAGAAGTAAAGCCACGTCCTCCTGTACTAATCTCAATATATTTTCTGCATGTGTTTTTTAACTCTAAAAAAATTATTTCCTGCTGAGTCTTTGGCTTTCTTTCAAATTCATATAAATTCAGACCAAGAATAGCTTCTATCGCAAGCTTTTTCTTTCTGCCTCCCAAATCCATACTTCCGCTTTCTACAATATATTTTAAATTCATAAGATAACCAACAAACATATCTTTCCTTGGCTTACCTTTTCCATATCTGGTCTCCCAGAGCTTCATTCGAAGTTTATCTTCTTCACTCATGGTTTCATTTTTATTTTCCAGAAGCATCTGCTGTCTTTTAAGTGGATCTGTCTGTTCATAATAGTTTATCAGCCAATCTTCCATTTTCAATCTTTCCTTTCCGAAAATGCACCTTTTTATTGTTCCATAAATGATTCCACATTTTCTGCCGTCACCTTTTGATACGGTAAAAAGATATATCGTTCATTTTCCAGATCCTCCTTTGGCGGTGTCTGACCTTGAAACAGTGTCATCGCAAGACGCGAAATCTGCTCAGCTTGTCCATGCCTGTCATTATACACAGTCCCCTGAATGGTGCCTTTTTGGACAGCATCCAATGCACCTTCCAAACCATCTATTCCAAAAATTATCGGACGTCTGTCTTTATCATAATCAAGTGCATCATACGCAGCAACTGCACCAAGAGCCATCTCATCATTATTAGAAAGGACTAGTTCAATCTCGTCTCCATATTGATTAATCAGCTGTGTCATCTTATTTTCAGCTTGTCCACGATTCCAGTTTGCAAACTGGAAACTTAGTCTTTCTAATATAATGCCCTGTTCTTTAATTGTTTTTACCACACTGTCTGTTCGAATGATTGCATCCTGATGACCTGTCTCACCCTCAAGAAGTACATATTGAATCTTTCCGTCCTGATTTCGATCTACTGCGTCATTGTCTCGTATCATATCTGCTGCAATCTCACCCTGCATCATACCAGACTGTCTGGCATCTCCGCCTACATAATACAGCTTATCCCACTGCATCAAATCCTCTCTCACTGGCTCTCTATTAAAGAAAATAACAGGTATATTTTCCTTTTTTGCCATCTTTATTATATTTGACGGCTCTGTCCTGTCAACGAGATCAACAGCAAGTATCTCACAACCAGCATCAAGCATTTCCTTCACAACTTCATTTTGAATCTTCTGATCATTTTTTCCATCCCTTACAGTCATAATCACCTTTAGAGAATCTGACTCATATCCAGCCAGATCTTCCTTCAGACAATCTGTAAGCGCATTAATAAAGGGGTCGTCCTGCGTGTATAGCACAACACCAACACGAAGAACATCTCTTTTTTTCTCACTATTCGCCGTACATCCTGTCAGACACAACAACATGCATCCGATCAGAATACTTCTTATCTGATACTGTTTCATTGAAATCTCCATTCCTTTTTGGCTGACTATATGCAAATTCTCAATCATACGTATGAAGAAAATGCTGTACCTCTTCTCTGAAAATATCTTCTTTATGCAGCAGATGATACTCAATCGTCTGGTTGTTAATCGTATACAGATGATTTTTCAGCACTTTTGAAATTTCTATAGCGCTATGATATCCCATTCCATATCCATCTATCGCAATCAATCCGTCAATCACAGAATCATCAAGATAATATACACACTTTATACTATTTCCAATCCCATAGATTTTCGTGTCACTCTCTTTTTTCTGTGCATACATCCCTGCTACCTGCTCTAAGGCACTTGTGTCAAATACAATCAAATAGTCAACTGGCTGCTGCTCTTTTAACCTCTGTGTAATTTCCATATCATATGTGATATTCATATCAAACTGAATCTCACATCCCGTATCAGAAAGCACATCTAATACACCCTGCATACATTTATCAGTACAGTCTGTTTTCTTAAATCCGCTTATAATTCCAACAGTTTTGCCTTGAATATTATTTTGATTGCGGCTTAATAAGTCCTGTGCCAATGTATATCCCATACGGTAATAGTCCGGCGCAATAACAGGCAAATCAGAATATTTTGATATATGGTCTTCCTCTTTTTCACGCAGCGCATCATTTGCTACAAGAAGCATTGGCTTTTGTACGCGAATTTCTCTAAGCATATCAATAGTATCCCTGCCCGGCGCCGCCTGAACAATAAATGCATCAACCTGATTATCCAGCTGATCATAAATCAAGTTCTTCTCCTCATCTGCATTTTCAATTTCATCTGTATTGCAAATAATCAAATGTATATTTGCGATTCCAGCTGCCTGCTTTAGACCATTCATAAAGGAGTTCCATTTTTCATCACCTGATTTTTCAACAATAACTGCTACACGCTTCTGAGGCTTTTCATCTTCAAAAATCAGATGCACACAAAACAGCAGTAATATGCCAAGACAAATTTCTGCTAACAAAAAAGTAGTTTTTGTTTTTTTCATGATTCACCCTCTTTTCTGACTGGCTTTCCCGGAGTCTCAAGCACTTCACAATTTTCCTTAGTGTATGGCACAGCAGGCAAATGAATCGTGACCGTTGTTCCCTCATCTGGTTCACTCTCCACAATAAGGCCATATTTATTTCCAAACATCAGCTGAATACGCGTGTGCACATTAATGAGTCCTACACCAGAACCATGTTTGGGTCCTTTCTGATTATCTTTTAAAATATTTTCTACATCTTCATGACGCATTCCCATTCCATTATCCGTAACTGAAAGATAGATTTCTGCATCATCTTTCCAACCTTTGACAATAATTTTAGGCTGGTCATCCTCATCCATATTTCCTACACCATAATATATAGCATTTTCAAGAATCGGCTGCAAAATAAGCTTTACCGTACAGAACGGATAAATTTCTTCTGAAACATCATATTCTGTCACAAAACGCTCCTTGTAGCGATACTTTTGAATATTCATATAATTTTTGCAGTGTTTTAGCTCATCCTCAATACTAATAATCGTCTTTCCTCTTGACAAACTGATTCTAAACAGCTTGGCCAGCTCAGATATCATAAAAACTGCATCCTGATTTTTATTGGCCTCAACCATCCAAGTGATAGATTCCAAAGTATTATAAAGGAAATGCGGGTTGATCTGACTTTGCAGTGCTGCCAGTTCACTCTTTCTTCTCTCATTCTGCTGCTTCACAATTTCTTTCATTAACCGCTCAATTTCTTCATACGAATGCTGGACAGATTTTCCAAGATGACGAATCTCATATGAGCCTCCAATATAGATATCAGGCTTTTCCCCAGCTTCATATGCCCTTACAGATGCATCCAGTTTAAGAATTGGACTTGAAATCCTTTTCGACACAATGCGATTGACTAAAAGAAGCATCATGATCAACATAATTACAACAATTACCATATAAATACGAAACTGCTCTCGGCTGTCTGTCCTAATATCCTGCTTTACAATGCCTACCATCTTCCATCCCGTATATGATATAGTGCTTACAATTGCAGTCTGCTTATCTCCACTTGGGCTGCGCAAATTTTTATATACACCATCTTCATTGCTGCATACAATACTGAAATCTTCCTCAAACAATCCATTGCTGATTTCATTTGCATAAGGATGATAAATCAGATTTCCTTCCCCATCACAGACATAATAATATCGCCCCCTGTTTTGATCATTCACCTGATTCATCATTTCCTCAATAAAGGAATATTTCATATCAACAAGCAAAATACCATTTTCAGGTCTGTCTCCATCAATACCGTCTACCGCACGACTTAGGGAAATCACCCAATGATAGCTCTTCGCATCATCCTGAAATAAATTCTGCATATGAGGCGTTGAAAAGTGCATATTTTCAATTTCCTCTGCTGCATTTTCAAACCAAGACTGCCAAAGCACATCTATGCCATCCTTCTGCAGCGTAACTGGCTCTGCCACAATAAGATTTCCTTCCATATCATAAAGCGCAATACTCTGTATTTTGTCCTTATTAAAATCATATAGAAAACTCAGCTGCTGATTAAACTCCGGACTAGACACATCAAATGCCTGTATAATATTATATGTGACAGTATCTGAAATCTGTCTCATATTTTTCAGATACTGCTCCATGGAATTGACTGTGCTTTCCATCAGGTTTTGTGTGTTGCGAACTTCATTCTGACGCATAGCCATTTCATATCGATTGTAAAGCAATAACCCCATAGATATAGACGTAATTACCGTCATCAAAGAAAGAACCGTCATAATGACAGACTGAATATCTGACACTTTTCTTTTTTTCATACTCATTTTCCCATATGCTCTGTGCGATATTTTGAAGGCGACATTCCATATTTGCGTTTAAAAACATATCCAAAATAGTTTGCGTCCTCATAGCCAACATGTTCTGCAATTTCATAATTTTTTTCATTTGTTTCAAGCATCAGATGAACAGCCTGCTGCATTCTATAATCTGTCAAATATGTAATAAATGAAATGCCCACTTCTTTCTTAAAAATAGAAGAAAAATAGGAATTTGATACACCAAGCTTTGAACATACGGTATCAAGTGACAGATCTGCATCTGCATACTCATCACGAACAATATTTTTTGCTTCTGAAATAAGGTAACGCAGTGAAGAATTTCTGGCATTTTTTAGTTCATCACTGATCGATAGTGCTACTCTGACAAGCCAGGCCATTAATGCACTTTCATCCATCTTTGTAATTTCTTCATACGCATTTTTGATTTCTCCGGCATGATCTTCAAATTTCATATGATTATTTCCACAGAAACGATATAGATGCCCTACAATTTCCAGCACTGTAAAATTATACTGCATAATTGTTTTTGCATTATCTTTTAGTTCCTTCACTAAAGAAAAAACTGCATGTTCAATATCTTCACGTACCCCAATATGAACTGCCTTGAACACATCATTCATATTAATATCATCTGGCTGCATGGAAAGCCCCTGCCCCTTCGGTGCAATATCTGCAATATTGATAGAGCAGCCTGATCCGTAAATAACACGATACGAAAGTGCTTCCCATGCCCCTTCATAGGAAAAACGAAGATTTGATACTTCATTGCACACCTTACCTATTCCAACGGTAACAACTGCACCAAAAAAGCGGTCTGCCCATTTGCAGAAGCGGTCACAGTCATCCGTCAGTCTCGTGATTTCATCTTCTTTGCCTAAATTTGCTACCATAACAATATTTCCCAGATAAGAAAAATATCTGCAGTCCCATTTGCCGCGGAATTTTTCCTTTACTTCTCTTTGTACAGATATCGAAAGCAGAAGTGGTGTCATCCCGTCAGGAACATGATTTTCTGATGTATGGAAAACAGCGCAGCAAAAATATGAACCTGGCAAAGAAATCTGATAATCATTTAAATATTTATTTATTTCACTGTCCGAAATGCGTCCCTCCACAAGAGAACAAAAGAAATTTGTTTGAAGTACAGGAAGGGAATCTGTGTAGTACTGCTCTAGCTTTCTGACATTTAATTTTTCTTCTCTCTCTTTATCGAGTACGTTTTTTAATCGTTTGAGACATTCAGAAAGCTCATTGGCATTGATCGGTTTTAATATATACTCTTCAATTTCAAGATGAACTGCTTCTTTGGCATATTCAAACTCGTCAAATCCAGTCAGAATTAAAATTCGCACGCCTGGATTCTCTTCCTTTAAATTACGTGCCAGTTCCAATCCATTCATATATGGCATTTTGATATCGGTAATGACCACATCTGGCTGCAGTTTTTCTGCTATTTCCATAGCTTTTACACCATTCTGTGCTTTTCCGATTACCTCAAATCCCAATTCTTCCCAATTAATTCTTTGTTCAATTGCATTTCTGACTTCTTCCTCATCATCTACAAGAAGTACTTTATATGTAGTCATCTATATTCCTCCATGTTTACTAAGAAATCTTTCTGCATTTACAAAAAATGGCACGAACTTCTTTATAAATAGATTCGTGCCATCTTCATTATACTCTTTTTTTACCAATTTTCCACTAGTAATATTATTTTTTTTTACATTTTTTGTGCATTACTTCTTCTTTACGTACTTGAGACAGTCGAGTGTAACTGCTACGAGAATGATAATACCTTCAAAGATAAACTGAAGGTTTGTATCAATACCAAGAATAGTAAGGGAATACGTCAGTGCAGTAAAGATCAATACACCAGTTACAACGCCAGAAATCTTACCAATACCACCAGTAAAGGATACACCACCAACAACGCAGGCAGCGATAGCATCCATATCCCATCCTTGTCCATAAGCTGCACTACCAGAACCGATCATACGATTACATTCCAGCCAAGCACCAAATCCATACAGGATACCTGCAAGAACGAATGCGCCCATTGTTACTGCAAATACAGAAATACCAGATACAGCAGCTGCTTCTGGATTACCACCAACTGCATACAGATTCTTACCAAACGTTGTCTTATTCCAGATAAACCATACAACTGCAACTGCAACAACTGCCCACAGAATAATGGTTGGAAAATTTCCAATTTTTGGAATAAACATTGCCGGGATGGAAGAATCAATTGCTCCAAAGGATACGCCCTTTGTTGCATATGTTACAAGACCAAAGATAATAAGCATGTTTGCCATAGTAGAGATAAATGGATGCATCTTAAATCTTGCCATAAAGAAACCTGCAATTGATGCAAATCCAGTTGTCAGAATCACACATACAAGCAGTGCAAATATTGCACGAGCCGGTGCAGGGATTCCAGTGAAGTCAAAGATATGGCCAAATACACCGCCTGTATTAATACCATTGTGCATAATAATGGTTGCTGTTACCATACCCATACCAACCATTCGGCCTACAGAAAGATCAGTACCGGTTAACAGAATCAATCCTGCTACACCAAGAGCCAGGAAGATACGAGGTGATGCCTGCTGAAGAATATTCAAAATATTAGCTGTTGTCAGAAGCTGCGTATCCTTTACAACTGGTGTTATAAAGCAAAGTGCGATAAAAATCAGGATAATTACAATATAAAGTCCGTTCTTATAAAGGAACTGCGGTGTGTTAAATGTATACTTGTAATTTTCCAGTTTCTGAAGCTTCTTCTGTCCATAAGTAAACTTTGACATACGAAGCAAATCAATCAGATGATACTGATGCACAAATGCCTCATGCTTTCTGTCCTTGATTTCCTGAAGCTTTGACTCATGCACCATCTGTGCGTCATACAGACGATTCTTATATACATACTTCTCGTCCTTAAGCTCCTGTTTGTCTGTCATGCCGGAAATTGTGCGCTCGTGCTCTGCTTTGAGATTTGCGCGAATCTTTTCATATTCTGCATTCTCAGCTTCCTTTTGAGCTGCACAGCTTGCTGCAACCTTATCGTAATAATCTTTCTTAAAATGAGTCTTCAGATAAGATTCTGCATCTGCAATCAGCTTGGAAACTTTATCTTTATTTGCAGTTTCTACCTCTCTTGCCTTTACAAGAAGCTCCTGATCCTTTCGGATAATTGCATTCTGCTCCTCTTTTGTATAATTCTTATCTTCCTTTGTTAAAGAGATATGTGTCTTTAATGCCTGCACCTTATCAGAACCATCTACACGCAGGGCATCTATCTGTGCCTGTATTTTACCAACATATTCATCAATCGGCTTTAAAAGCTTTGCTTCCTCTTCTGCCGAAAGATATCTCATATCATTTGCCATAGCTCTCGTACTCCTCTCTATTACAAATACTTTGCACTAAGTCTAAGCAGTTCTTCCTGATTTGTTTCCTTGGTGTTTACAATTCCTGCCAGATGACCGTTTGACATTACACCGATTCGGTTTGTAATTCCAAGAATCTCCGGCATCTCAGATGAAACAACAATGATTGTCTTTCCCTGCTTAGCCATATCAATAATCAGTTCATAAATCTCGTACTTAGCACCAACATCAATGCCTCGTGTCGGATCATCCATCATGAAAATCTTTGGTGAACGCTCCAACCATCTTCCAAAGATTGCCTTCTGCTGATTTCCACCAGAAAGGTTTGCAATCATATCATCTGGTCCCATGCACTTTGTATGCATAATACGAATTTCTTCTGCAGTTGCTCTTACCATTTCATCCTTAGATAATGCAATGCCAGATTTATACTGATTCATATTAGCAATTGTTGTATTAAAGGTGATATCTGCTTTTAAGAATAATCCATCAGCCTTACGTTCCTCAGTAATTAACGCAAATCCATGATCCATTGCATCTTTTGATGAATTGAAATTCATCAGCTTATCATCATAGTAGACACGTCCGGCTGCTCTTGTACGAATACCAAATATTGTCTCAAGAAGCTCTGTACGACCCGCACCAACCAGACCATATAAACCAAATATTTCTCCCTTTTTTACATCAAAGGTTATATCTTGAAGCTTCGGTGCATATTTCGTAGATAAATGCTCTACTCTTAAAATCACATCACCCGGTGTATTATCAACAGGCGGGAAACGATTATCTAATGATCTTCCTACCATAGCAGAAATCAACTCATTCATGTTGGTATCACTACAGTTTTTAGTCATTACAAGAGCACCATCTCGAAGAACAGAAACCTGGTCACAGATCTCAAAGATCTCATCCATCTTGTGAGAGATATAGATCAGTGAAATTCCCTGTTCACGAAGCTGTCTCATCATCTTAAATAATTTTTCAACTTCTGGTGCTGTCAGAGATGAGGTTGGCTCATCCAAAACAATCACCTTTGAATTATAAGAAATTGCCTTTGCAATTTCACACATCTGTCTCTTTGAAACAGACATTTTTTTCATCGGCTGTGAAAGATCTACCGTAATGCCAAGCTTACGGAATAAATCAGAAGCCTCTTTTTTCATTCTTCCCTCATCAATTACTCCGAGGGATGTTTTCGGGTAGCGACCCAGGAATAGATTGTCAATTACATTTCTTTCCAGACACTGATTCAACTCCTGATGAACCATTGCCACACCATTTTCCAAAGCATCCTTTGGACCTGTAAAGCTAATCTCTTTCCCGTCTAAAATTATTGTTCCTTCATCTTTTTGATACGTACCAAAAAGACATTTCATCATTGTCGATTTACCTGCACCATTCTCACCCATCAAACCCATGATTGATCCTCTCGGCACATCCATGTCGATATGCTTTAGAACCTTGTTCCTTCCGAATGATTTGCTCATGCCGCGGATCGACAAGACGATATCCTTATTACCTTCTTCCATATCCTTACTCCTTTCAGAAAAAGAGGGTGTCAGAAGTTCTAACACCCTCGGACCTTTTGCTAGCAAAAAATCTCTATCAATTACTGCTTAAGGAGAGATGTATAAGATGCTGCATTGTCTGTCTTAACCATATTGATTGCGAATGCATCATACTCGCCTGGATTACCAAGACGGTTTGTAATGTTAGACTCTGTCTGACCATCACCACCAATGTATTCAACCTTTAAGTTCAGCAGATCATCATAGTTCTGAAGAAGTGGCTGATAAGTTGAGCTTAAGAAGTTATCAGAAGCATTGTAGATATTTAACCATACCTTCTTCTCTGGGCTCTTAGAAGCATCCAGCTGATTTGAAACCTTGCTGTATACCTTGGTAGAATCGGTGAAATCCTTATAGTTATCTGCTGTGATCGCAATATTTAATGCATAGTAGGATCTCTCATCTGCACTATATCTATAATCAACGCCTTCTTCCAGCTTGTTGCCTGCTGCATCTGCAGTACCAATACCAGTATCGATATCTACACCGTCCAGTGCATTTCTTAAAACTCTCAGTGTCAGGTAAGCCTGAACGTCTGCATGCTGGGAAATTGTTCCGCCGTAGCCTTCTGCAATTGCTGCAACTGCGTCACTGTTTGCATCATAACCAAATGTAGGTACTTCGTTCTCCTTTGCCCATGCATTGAACATAGACATTCCCATACCATCATTGTTAGATACAACAACATCGATCTCATCACCAAAAGATGCTGCCCAAGTTCCGATTGCATTACCAGCAGTAGCTGCATCCCATGTAGCACCTGCTGAGTTCTTCATTTCCTGTGCTGCCAGCTCACGGATGGTATATTCTTTTCCATCTACCTCGATAGTAGAATCCTGAACGATCTTAGAAGAACCATCTGCATTTGTTCCGATAGGAGATGCATCAACTACTCCATCAGTCTCAACGCCAGTTCCCAGTGCAGAACGAACACCACGTGTTCGTGCGATGGAATCGTTATGTCCGATATCACCAATTGCTAAGATATAACCGATTACGCCGTCACCATTACGGTCCATAGATGCTGCATTTTCCTTAATATAATCAAGTACCATCTGACCCTGAAGTTCAGCACCCTGATTTGCATCAAAACCAACATAATATGTCTTATCGTTAAAGTTCAAAGCATCCTTGTCAAGCTCTCCTGTAGAACTGTTAGATGGCTGACGGTTGAACCATACTAATGGCTTCTTGCTATTGTCAACACTCGTCTTGTTTCCTGATCCCGATCCTGAACTGCAGGCTACCAATGAACTGGAAAGTGCTGCTCCTACAAGTAATGGAAAGATTCTGCTCTTTTTCATGTTTTACTCCTCCTTTGAAGTATGTGCTTTATTAACTGTCCTTATTATATTATTCACA
This sequence comes from Anthropogastromicrobium sp., assembly GCF_037349415.1. Taxonomy (NCBI): domain Bacteria; kingdom Bacillati; phylum Bacillota; class Clostridia; order Lachnospirales; family Lachnospiraceae; genus Anthropogastromicrobium; species Anthropogastromicrobium sp. The sequence goes on along the minus strand of NZ_JAXWCK010000042.1, from coordinate 17,239 downwards.
AGCGCATAATCATATAGAAAATTTTTATATGAACCATTGAAATTTTGTGTATTTTATTATTTTTAATACTTTTCAAATGTTAGTTTTATGATTGTAGCAGTCATTTTGCTTGATTTTGCAAGATATTAGAAATTCATTCTATACAGTTCTTCTATATTAGTTTAATTCTGATTTTTTATTCAGCAGTTTAGTGTGGTAAAAAGCCACAATATTTTATTGCTATTTCTTTTGCATGTCAGCATGATTTAGACCAAAAGATATAAAAAAAAGACAGCCACTTGCAGGCAAGCCTGCAATGACTGTCTCTCACGCGCTTTCACACGCTTATTTAATTACTCAAACGTAAATTATTCTACGATAGAAACTACTCTACCAGAACCAACGGTACGTCCACCCTCACGGATAGCGAAACGAAGACCCTGCTCCATAGCTACTGGGTGAATCAGCTCGATGGTCATCTCTACGTTATCACCTGGCATACACATCTCGGTACCAGCCGGAAGCTCACAAACACCAGTAACGTCAGTTGTTCTGAAGTAGAACTGCGGTCTGTAGTTGTTGAAGAATGGAGTATGACGACCACCCTCATCCTTGGTCAGAACGTATACCTGAGCGGTAAACTTCTTGTGGCACTTTACAGAACCTGGCTTACACAGACACTGACCTCTTTCGATATCAGTTCTCTGAACACCACGAAGCAGAGCACCGATGTTATCACCAGCCTGAGCCTCATCCAGAAGCTTACGGAACATCTCGATACCGGTTACAACTACGGTTCTGTTCTCTTCCTTGATACCTACGATCTCAACGGAATCGTTCAGATGCAGAGTACCTCTCTCTACTCTACCAGTAGCAACAGTACCACGACCAGTAATAGAGAATACGTCCTCAACTGGCATCAGGAATGGCTTATCAGTATCACGAACCGGATCCGGAACGTAGCTATCAACAGCTTCCATTAACTCAATGATCTTGTCTCCCCATGGTCCCATCGGATCGTTCAGAGCCTGCAGAGCTGAACCTCTGATAACCGGAATGTCATCACCCGGGAACTCATACTCGTTTAACAGCTCACGGATCTCCATCTCAACCAGTTCAAGAAGCTCCTCATCGTCTACCATATCACACTTGTTCATGAATACAACGATGTACGGAACGCCTACCTGACGGGACAGAAGGATGTGCTCTCTAGTCTGAGCCATAACACCATCGGTAGCAGCTACAACCAGGATAGCACCATCCATCTGTGCAGCACCGGTGATCATGTTCTTAACGTAGTCAGCATGTCCTGGGCAGTCAACGTGAGCGTAGTGACGATGTGGAGTCTCATACTCAACGTGAGCGGTAGAGATAGTGATTCCTCTCTCTCTCTCTTCTGGAGCCTTATCGATGTTCTCGAAAGCAACTTCCTCGCCAGTACCATATCTTGCATGAAGAGTCTTGGTAATAGCAGCAGTTAAAGTAGTCTTACCATGGTCAACGTGTCCGATGGTACCAATGTTACAATGCGGTTTCGTTCTTTCAAATTTAGCCTTTGCCATGATTGAAATTCCTCCTTAAATATTGCCCAGAGGGCATAAATGTCTTGTGTTAGACTGACACTGCTCTCAGTATATTACATAATGAGAACTTTTTCAAGTCTAATTTTAGGAAATAATAAAAATTTTATCATTATATGCCGTGCAGACAAGCTGCACAGCATTATGATTTTGTTTATTTGTTCTTTGCGCTCAGAACCTTCTCCTGAACATTCTTCGGAACTGGCTCATACTTCTCAAAGAACATAGAGTAGTTACCACGACCCTGAGTCTTAGAACGCAGGTCTGTGGAATAGCCGAACATCTCAGCCAGCGGAACATAACCTCTAACGATCTTTCCACCGCCCAGGTCATCCATACCCTCGATACGGCCACGACGGGAGTTGATATCACCGATAACGTCACCCATGTATTCCTCAGGCATAGTAACCTCAACCTTCATGATAGGCTCAAGAAGGACTGGGGATGCCTTCTGCATAGCTTCCTTGAATGCCATAGAACCAGCAATGTGGAATGCCATTTCAGAAGAATCGACTTCATGATAAGAACCGTCGTATACATCAGCGCATACACCGATAACCGGGTAACCGCCAAGGATACCGCTCTTAGTAGCCTCTTCGATACCTTCGCCAACAGCCGGGATGTATTCCTTCGGAATAGCACCACCAACAACAGAAGACTTGAACTGGAACAGTTCTTCTCCGTTGTAATCCATTGGTGTGAAGTGTACCTTACAATGACCGTACTGTCCACGACCACCAGACTGCTTAGCATACTTGCTATCTACATCAACAGCCTTAGTGATTGCTTCCTTGTAAGCAACCTGAGGTGCACCAACGTTTGCCTCAACCTTGAACTCACGAAGCAGACGGTCAACAATGATCTCCAGATGAAGCTCACCCATACCAGCGATGATGGTCTGTCCAGTTTCCTGATCAGTGTGCTGACGGAAGGTCGGATCCTCCTCAGCCAACTTTGCAAGAGCCTCGCCCATCTTCTGCTGTCCAGCCTTAGTCTTCGGCTCGATAGCCAACTCGATAACTGGCTCTGGGAACTCCATAGACTCAAGGATTACTGGATGCTGCTCATCACAGATTGTATCACCAGTAGTTGTGATCTTGAAACCAACAGCTGCTGCGATATCTCCGGAGTAAACCTTATCAAGCTCCATACGCTTATTAGCGTGCATCTGAAGAATACGGCCTACACGCTCCTTCTTATCCTTTGTAGCATTGTATACATAGGAACCGGAGTTCAGAGTACCGGAGTAAACTCTGAAGTAAGCTAACTTACCAACAAATGGGTCAGCCATGATCTTGAATGCCAGAGCTGCAAATGGCTCTTCATCAGAAGAATGTCTTACAACTTCGTTTCCGTCCATATCAACACCCTTGATTGACGGGATGTCGGTTGGAGCTGGCATATACTCGATGATTGCATCCAGAAGCTTCTGAACACCCTTGTTACGATAAGCACTACCACAGCATACCGGAATAGCGGTACAATTGCAGCAGCCTTTACGAAGAGCAGCCTTCAGATCAGCAACTGCGATCTCTTCACCCTCAAGATACTGCATCATCAGGTCATCATCAAGCTCACAGATCTTCTCGATCAACTCGGTATGATACTCCTCTGCCTGCTCCTTCATATCTTCCGGAATATCGCAGATGGTGATATCATTACCCTTATCATCATTGTAAATATAAGCTTTCATCTCGAACAGGTCGATGATTCCCTGGAAATCATCTTCCTTACCGATTGGAAGCTGAAGAACGATTGCGTTCTTACCTAATCTGGTACGGATCTGCTCAACAGCACCGTAGAAGTTTGCACCAAGGATATCCATCTTATTGATGAATGCCATTCTCGGTACGTTATAGGTATCAGCCTGACGCCATACGTTCTCGGACTGAGGCTCAACACCACCCTTTGCACAGAAAACGCCAACGGCGCCATCAAGTACACGAAGGGAACGCTCAACCTCTACAGTAAAGTCAACGTGTCCTGGGGTATCAATGATGTTGATACGATGCTCCAGAGCACCTGGCTTCGGCTTGCAGTTTTCTTCCAGTGTCCAATGACAGGTAGTAGCTGCAGATGTGATTGTGATACCTCTCTCCTGCTCCTGAGCCATCCAGTCCATGGTAGCAGTACCCTCATGGGTATCACCAATCTTATAATTAACTCCAGTATAATACAGAATACGCTCAGTCAGAGTAGTCTTACCTGCATCGATATGAGCCATAATTCCAATATTTCTGGTTCTCTCCAATGGATATTCTCTTCCAGCCAAGATTTTTTCCTCCTTAACTTGCTGTAAATATCAGATAATGCAACTATTAGAAGCGATAGTGAGCAAATGCCTTGTTTGCATCTGCCATCTTGTGCATATCTTCCTTTCTCTTTACAGCGGAACCTGTTCCATTTGCTGCATCCATGATCTCGTTTGCAAGCTTATCTTCCATGGTCTTCTCGCCTCTCTTACGGGAGAACATGGTTAACCAACGAAGAGCAAGAGCCTGTCTTCTTTCTGGCTTAACCTCGATCGGAACCTGATAAGTTGCTCCACCGATTCTCTTAGCCTTAACCTCGAGAACTGGCATTACATTGTTCATTGCCTCTTCGAAAACTTCTACAGCTGGCTTTCCGGTCTTTTCCTCAACCTTGTTGAAAGCGCCATAAACGATCTTCTGGGCAACACCCTTCTTACCGTCTAACATAATGTTGTTGATCAGCTTTGTAACAACCTTATTGTTGTATAACGGATCTGCTAATACGTCTCTCTTCTGAGTATGTCCTTTACGTGGCACGATACTTCCCTCCTTAACTACAATACGAGGCTTTCGCCTCTCAGTTATCTCATCGGTACTCACATCCATCTTTGTGTTCGCGCTCGGTTCTTGTTTCTCCAACACAAGCAACGTCCTCGACGCACACTTGGCTGTACCTTTCTATCTCCTGCAACCGCCAGGAAGGTATTGTTCGAATGCCGGCACTAATCAAAAAAAGTGGTACACTTACTTACTTGTTCTGCGCAAGAATCTCTTCTTAATTAAAATGCGTTTTATTAAGTTTTAATTAGAATTACTTCTTAGCGTCTTTCGGTCTCTTAGCACCGTACTTGGAACGAGCCTGGCGTCTCTTAGCAACACCTGCTGTATCAAGGGTTCCTCTTACGATATGGTATCTGGTACCTGGTAAGTCCTTAACACGGCCGCCACGGATCAGAACAACGCTATGCTCCTGAAGGTTATGTCCCTCACCTGGGATGTAGCTTGTTACTTCGATTCCATTGGAAAGACGTACTCTGGCGATCTTTCTAAGAGCTGAGTTCGGCTTCTTAGGAGTAGCTGTCTTAACTGCAGTACAAACACCTCTCTTCTGCGGAGCACTCTTGTCGGTAGACTTCTTCTTTAAGGAGTTATATCCCTTCTGAAGTGCCGGAGCAGTAGACTTCTTCTGCAGAGTCTGTCTTCCTTTTCTAACTAACTGATTAAATGTAGGCATCCGTTTCACCTCCTGCGGAAATTAAAAACATTATAATGTAATGAATCATGCAAGCCCGGTTGTTGGACAGCATTTTGCTTCCAAGGCCACATGCCTTTAAATTATATATCCTTTATATTTTTCTGTCAATAGGAAATTCAAGTTTTTACACATTTTTATCAACATTTTTGTTAATGTTCATGCGTCATGTTACGAAAGCCCTTCGGTGCAATATTGGCTTATCTAAAAAAAGCTGTCCCGACAACATTGCCACCGGAACAGCTTTTTTTATATTTTATTTTGCATCAGAATCATCTGATTTAGAAAATGCCTTTAAATATTCCTCATCGAAATCATCTGTGTCTGTATCTGCATCTGTATCATCATCATCATCTGCAAATGCTTCCTCAGCTGCCTTTACAGCCTCGTCTGCATCATCAGACTCATCAAAATCCTCAGAAAGCTCGATAGTATCATCACCTGCAGTCTCAGTCTCATCATCAGAGAAATCAACAATATCAGACTGCTGATAATCTGTATTGAGTTCCAGATTGCGATAACGCTTCATACCAGTACCTACTGGAAGCAGCTTACCGATGATAACATTTTCCTTCATACCAAGCAGCGGGTCAACCTTGCCATTGATAGCTGCATCGGTCAGAGCCTTTGTAGTCTCCTGGAAGGATGCTGCTGACAGGAAGGAGTTTGTTGCAAGAGATGCCTTTGTGATACCAAGCATAATCTGCTTTCCTTCTGCTGGCTCCTTACCTTCCTCGACAAGCTTCTCGTTCATATCGTCAAAATCAAGAACATCCATAGATACTCCTGGAAGAACATCGGCATCTCCGCTTCTCTCGATACGGATCTTCTTCAACATCTGACGAACAATTACTTCGATATGCTTATCGTTGATCTCAACACCCTGCAGACGATATACACGCTGAACTTCCTGAAGCATGTAATCCTGTACGGCACGAACACCCTGAATACGCAGGATATCATGCGGGTTGATGCTACCTTCTGTCAGAGGATCACCGGCATTTATTACCTTGCCGTCGATCGGACGGATTCTTGCATCATATGGGATCATATAAGTCTTTGACTCTCCGCTCTCCGGATCTGTTACGATAATCTCTCTCTTCTTCTTGACATCCTTAACAGTAGCAATACCGCCAATCTCAGTTACGATTGCAACACCCTTTGGCTTACGTGCCTCGAAAAGCTCCTCGACACGAGGAAGACCCTGTGTGATATCGCCGCCGGCAACACCACCACTATGGAAGGTTCTCATGGTCAGCTGTGTACCAGGCTCACCGATAGACTGAGCTGCGATAATACCAACAGCCTCACCGATCTGTACAGCCTGTCCTGTTGCCAGGTTGGAACCATAACACTTTGCACAAATTCCCACATGGGAACGGCAGCTAAGAACAGTACGGATCTTTACTGTATGTCTGCCCATGCGCTCAAGTGCATTCATAATCTTTGCAGCACGCTTTGGTGTTACCATGCAGTTTTCGTGAATAATTTCTTCTCCTGTATCAGGATCAACAATTGTCTCTGCGATAAATCTGCCGGTCATACGCTCCTGAAGCTGCTCAACAACTTCCTGACCATTCATAAAGGAACCGATTTCCATATATGGAATGTTCTTTCCTTCACAACAATCCATCTCACGAACCATAAGCTGCTGAGATACATCAACAAGACGTCTTGTCAGGTAACCAGAGTCAGCGGTACGAAGTGCGGTATCGGACATACCCTTTCTTGCACCATGAGCGGAAATGAAGTACTCCAATACGTCAAGTCCTTCACGGAAGTTTGATTTAATAGGAAGTTCGATTGCCTTACCAGTTGTGTTTGCCATAAGTCCACGCATACCAGCCAGCTGCTTGATCTGCTTATCAGAACCACGGGCACCAGAGTCAGCCATCATGAAGATGTTGTTGTACTTATCAAGACCATCAAGAAGTGCCTTTGTCAGCTCCTTATCAGTTGCTTCCCAAGTCTTGATAACCTGGTTATAACGCTCCTCATCGGTGATCCAACCCATCTTGTAGTGCTTTGCAATCTGGTCAACAGTTGCCTGAGCCTTCTTAATCATCTCTGGCTTCTGCGGCGGAACTGTCATATCAGATATGGATACGGTCATAGCTGCTCTTGTTGAGTACTTGTAACCCATTGCCTTAATGGAGTCAAGAACTTCAGCAGTCTTTGTTGCTCCGTGTGTATTGATAACCTTCTCCAGAATCTGCTTTAACTGCTTCTTGCCGACATGGAAGTCAACCTCAAGCTTTAATGCGTTCTCTGGAATGCTTCTGTCTACATATCCTAAATCCTGTGGAAGGATTTCATTAAACATACTTCTTCCAAGTGTAGTATCAAGTGTATCCTGAAGAACAGTGCCATCTGCCATTGTCTTTCTTACACGAATCTTGATTCTGCTGTGGAATGTAATGCAGCCATTCTCATATGCAAGCAGTGCCTCGTCCATACTCTTAAAGCACATGCCCTCGCCCTTTGCACCTGGTCTTTCCTGAGTCAGGTAATAAATACCAAGGACCATATCCTGAGAAGGAACTGCTACAGGACCTCCATCAGACGGCTTTAACAGGTTGTTCGGGGACAGCAGCATAAAACGGCACTCTGCCTGTGCCTCTAATGACAGCGGCAGATGGACAGCCATCTGGTCTCCATCGAAGTCGGCGTTGAATGCAGTACAAACAAGCGGATGAAGCTTAATTGCCTTACCTTCAACAAGGATTGGCTCGAATGCCTGAATACCAAGTCTGTGAAGTGTAGGTGCACGGTTTAACATAACAGGATGCTCTTTAATTACGTTCTCAAGCACATCCCAAACCTTTGTCTCAAGACGCTCTACCATCTTCTTTGCACTCTTGATATTGTGAGCAGAACCGTTCTCAACAAGCTCCTTCATAACGAAAGGCTTGAACAGCTCGATTGCCATCTCCTTCGGAAGACCACACTGATAAATCTTTAACTCTGGTCCTACGACGATAACAGAACGACCAGAATAGTCAACACGCTTACCTAACAGGTTCTGACGGAAACGTCCCTGCTTACCCTTTAACATATCAGAAAGAGACTTTAAGTTACGATTTCCAGGTCCTGTTACGGCACGGCCACGACGACCATTATCGATCAGGGCATCAACTGCCTCCTGAAGCATACGCTTCTCGTTGCGCACGATGATGTCTGGAGCGCCTAACTCAAGCAGTCTTTCCAGACGGTTATTTCTATTAATAATACGACGATACAGATCATTCAAATCAGATGTTGCAAATCTTCCTCCATCCAGCTGAACCATAGGACGAAGATCCGGCGGCATAACCGGGATAGCATCAAGAATCATCCACTCAGGACGATTTCCAGAATTACGGAATGCCTCAACAACCTCTAATCTCTTGATGATACGAGCACGCTTCTGGCCTGATGCATCCTTAAGCTCTGCGCGAAGTTCCTCAGAATCCTTCTCAAGGTCAATTGCCTTTAACAGCTCCTGAATTGCCTCGGCACCCATTCCTACACGGAACTTGCCATAGCCGTACTGCTCGATTGCATCGCGGTACTCTCTCTCTGAGAGTACCTGCTTATAATTCAGATCAGACTCACCCCTGTCAAGAACGACATAGGATGCAAAATATAAAATCTTATCAAGATTTCTTGGTGAAATATCAAGGATCAGGCCCATACGGCTCGGAATACCCTTGAAATACCAGATATGGGAAACCGGAGCTGCCAGCTCGATATGTCCCATACGCTCACGGCGGACACTGGACTTTGTAACCTCAACACCACAACGATCACAAATCATATCCTTGTAACGAATCTTCTTATACTTTCCACAGTGACACTCCCAGTCCTTCTGCGGTCCGAAAATACGCTCACAGAATAAGCCATCCGGTTCCGGCTTCAGCGTTCTGTAGTTAATTGTTTCAGCCTTTGTGACAGCGCCTCTTGACCACTCTCTGATCTTCTCAGGGGAAGCAAGACCAATCTTAATGGACTCAAAAGCAATTGACTGTCCTCCATCGGTTTTATTTTCCGGCATAAATGGTTCTCCCTTCTGGCTCTTAGTTATCTGAGTCTCCTAAATCATCAAAATCATCTGCATCAAATCCATCAGACCCAAATGACCCGTCCATATCATCTTTATCAAAATCATCTGCATTGGAAGCATCCATATCAACGTCTGCAATCTCTCCATTCTTTACTTCCTGAATGGTAGAACCGTTTCTCTGGAATTCTTCCTCAGAATAATGGCGCTTTCCACTGTCTTCCATAATACTTCTGAAGTCAGTGTTGCCATACTCTGTGCTTTCCTTAATTTCTACTTCATTATTATCTGCATCCAGTACGCGTACATCAAGTGCCAGTGCCTGTAATTCCTTAAGAAGTACCTTAAAGGACTCCGGTACACCTGGCTCAGGAATGTTCTCGCCCTTGATAATTGCCTCATATGTCTTTACACGTCCTACAACATCATCAGACTTAACAGTCAGAATCTCCTGCAGTGTATAAGCGGCACCATACGCCTCGAGAGCCCAAACCTCCATCTCTCCGAAACGCTGTCCACCAAACTGTGCCTTACCACCAAGAGGCTGCTGGGTAACAAGTGAGTAAGGACCTGTTGAACGTGCATGGATCTTATCATCTACCAGATGATGCAGCTTTAAGTAGTGCATGTGTCCGATTGTTACCGGGCTGTCGAAATACTCACCGGTACGGCCGTCACGCAGTCTTACCTTACCATCACGGCGAATCGGAACACCCTTCCACAGCTCTCTGTGCTCCAGATGAGTGCCAAGGTAATCCATAACATCTTCACGCAGGGAATCCTTATATTTCTCGTAGAATTCATCCCACTCCATGTTAACATAATCATTTGCCAGATCAAGAGTATCAAGGATATCACTCTCGCTTGCACCATCAAATACTGGTGTAGAAATATTAAATCCAAGTGCTTTTGCAGCAAGACTCAAATGAGTCTCCAGCACCTGTCCGATGTTCATACGAGAAGGTACGCCCAACGGGTTTAATACGATATCCAGAGGACGTCCATTTGGAAGGAACGGCATATCTTCTACAGGAAGAACTCTGGAGACAACACCCTTGTTTCCGTGACGGCCTGCCATCTTATCGCCGACAGAGATCTTTCTCTTCTGTGCGATATAGATGCGTACTACCTGATTTACACCTGGAGCCAGCTCATCACTATTCTGACGGTTAAATACCTTTGTATCAACAACAATACCATATGCACCGTGTGGAAGCTTCAGTGATGTATCACGAACTTCTCTTGCCTTCTCACCGAAGATTGCACGAAGCAGTCTTTCTTCAGAAGTCAGCTCTGTCTCACCCTTTGGTGTTACCTTACCTACCAGAATATCTCCGGCACGTACTTCCGCACCAATACGAATGATACCACGGTCATCAAGATCCTTGAGAGCCTCATCGCCGACACCAGGAACATCTCTTGTGATCTCTTCCGGTCCGAGCTTTGTATCACGGGACTCTGCTGCATATTCTTCAATATGAATGGAGGTATATACATCCTCCTGAACAAGACGCTCACTTAAAAGGACAGCATCCTCGTAGTTATAACCTTCCCAGGTCATAAATCCGATTAACGGGTTCTTTCCAAGTGCAATCTCACCATTCTTTGTGGACGGACCATCTGCAAGAACCTGTCCAGCCTCAACACGCTCATCCTTGAAAACGATTGGTCTCTGGTTGTAGCAGTTGCTCTGGTTGCTTCTTGAGAATTTTGTCAGACGATACTCATCTCTTGTACCATCATCACACTTAACGATAATTAACTTAGAGGAGGAACGCTCAACAACACCTGCATGCTTTGCTACTACGCAAACACCTGAATCGTATGCTGCCTTATCTTCCATACCGGTACCAACTACCGGAGCCTCTGTTAACATTAACGGAACTGCCTGACGCTGCATGTTGGAACCCATAAGTGCACGGTTCGCATCATCGTTCTGCAGGAATGGAATCATGGAAGTTGCGACAGAGAATACCATTCGTGGAGAAACGTCCATCAAGTCGATATTTTTCTGCTCAAACTCAGAAGTCTCCTCACGGAAACGACCTGAAACCATCTTATTCATGAAATGGCCTTCTGAATCTAACGGCTCATTTGCCTGTGCTACTACGAAATCATCCTCTTCATCAGCTGTGAAGTAGCGAACCTCGTCAGTTACACGCGGATTTTGGGCATCACTCTTATCAACGATACGATACGGTGCCTCGATAAATCCATATTTATTTACTCTTGCATATGTTGCAAGTGAGTTAATCAAACCGATATTAGGACCTTCAGGAGTCTCAATTGGGCACATACGTCCATAATGAGTATAGTGAACATCTCGAACCTCGAATCCGGCACGGTCTCTTGACAGACCACCAGGTCCTAACGCAGACAGACGTCTCTTATGAGTTAACTCTGCAAGCGGGTTATTCTGATCCATGAACTGAGACAGCTGGGAACTTCCGAAGAACTCCTTAACAGCAGCAGTAACAGGCTTAATGTTAATTAAGCTCTGTGGTGTCAGATCAGACGGATCGTTTGTAGACATACGCTCTCTTACAACACGCTCCATACGGGACATACCAATACGATACTGGTTCTGAAGCAGCTCACCTACAGCACGAATACGACGATTTCCTAAGTGGTCGATATCATCATCCTGTCCTATGCCATACTCTAAGTTTAAGCAGTAGTTAATAGAACCTAAGATATCTTCCTTCATGATGTGCTTCGGAATCAGCTCTGCATTATTTGCACGAAGCTCTGCCATCAGCTCATCACCCTCAAGACCCTTCTCTAAGATCTGAGTCAGTACTGGATAATAAACAAGCTCATTGATTCCAGCAGCTTCAAGCTCTTCCTCTGTCAGGTTAAGATACTCAGAAGCATCTACCATGAGGTTAGACAGAACCTTTACACGGCGTCCTTCTGCATCAACATATACGTACGGAACACCTGAGTTCTGAATCTTTGTTGCGATTGCGCGATTACAGGTCGTACCTGCCTCAGCAATAATCTCGCCTGTAGAAACATCTACTACATCATCTGCTAAAATATGTCCATTCAGACGATTGCGGAAATGAAGCTTCTTATTGTATTTATAACGGCCTACACGTGCCAGATCATATCTTCTTACATCAAAGAACATACCCTGCAGCAAGCTGGAAGCACTGTCGGTAGAAAGCGGCTCGCCTGGACGAATCTTCTTATATAATTCAAGAAGACCGCTCTTGTAATCATTGCTGACATCCTTCTCAAGTGTTGCAAGAAGCTTTGGCTCCTCGCCAAAGATCTCTAAAATCTGCTCATTGCTGCCCCATCCTAATGCACGGATCAGAACAGTTACCGGTATCTTACGTGTACGATCGACTCTTACATAGAAAATATCATTTGAGTCTGTCTCATACTCAAGCCATGCTCCACGATTCGGGATGACCTGAGAAGAGTACAGCTCTTTTCCGGTCTTATCATGGTCGATAGTAAAATAAATACCAGGTGAACGTACCAGCTGGCTAACGATAACACGCTCTGCTCCATTGATTACAAAGGAGCCTGTATCCGTCATCAACGGAAGATCACCAATATAAATCTCATGTTCTTTAATGGTATCAGTTTCCTTATTATGAAGTCTGACCTCAACCTTAAGTGGTGCGGAATATGTTGCATCACGTTCCTTGCATTCCTCGATTGTGTGCTTAATTTCATCCGGGCACAGACGGAATTTGCCAAAACGCAACTCCAGATTGCCGCTGAAATCTACGATAGGGGAGATATCATCAAATACCTCTTTAAGTCCATCGCCAAGGAACCACTGGTAAGAATCCTTCTGGATCGCAATCAGATTCGGAATTTCAAGAACTTCGTTGGACTTGGAATAACTCATACGGAAGGTTCTGCCGGATTTGACTGGTCGAATTCTGTTTTTTTCCATGTTTGCTCACCCCTGATAAATATATTTTGTGCCTCTATCCGATCCATATCTGCGCGGCATGCTGCCTCAAAGTCTATTGGCAGACACCATTGTCTTCTATACGGAAAGCATAGAAAGCGATTTTGTCCATGATAGTGCACATATCACTATAGCATAGCATAGGCAGACTGTCAACTATTTTTTTGCCGTTTTCTTGATCTTTTTAACTTTTTTCTTTACAAACTTCTGCTTATTTGATATAATTGTTTTTACTTGTGAGCGTCGGGGCGTAGCGCAGTTTGGTAGCGCGCATGAATGGGGTTCATGAGGCCGCAAGTTCAAGTCTTGTCGCCCCGATTTTATTTAATTTTATCTGACCTTATCTTTTATCAGACCGGAAAAACCGGTCTTTTTTTATTGCACTTTACATGTGCAGCTGTCTTTCTAAAGTCAATTGCCTGCTCTTTTGAAACAAATATCTATCAAATATCCGTCAGATAAACAAAAAAAGGTTCTGAAACCCTTGTTTTTCAAGGATTCCAGAACCTAATGTTAAGCACAAATTACTTTAAGGTAACCTTTGCTCCAACTTCCTCTAACTTCTTCTTCAGTTCTTCAGCGTCAGCCTTAGCTGCTGCTTCCTTAACTACCTTCGGAGCTGCCTCAACTAATTCCTTAGCTTCCTTCAGACCCAGACCGGTTACTTCACGAACAACCTTGATAACCTTGATCTTAGAAGCTGCTGGAACCTCAGTCAGCTCTACGTCGAACTCAGTCTTCTCTTCCTCAGCTGCTGCGCCAGCGCCTGCTGCTGCTACAACAACACCTGCTGCTGCAGATACGCCAAACTCTTCCTCACATGCCTTTACAAGGTCATTTAACTCTAAAACGCTCATACCCTTAATAGCTTCGATAATCTCTGCTGCTGTCATGATAATTTTCCTCCTAATATAAGAATTATTAACTATGCCTTACGGCTTTTACGAATGATGATCCATTTTGAATCATCTCATGCAGCTGTTTTACGCAGCTGCCAAATTCCAATCATAAACCAGATTATGCTTCCTGCTTCTCTGCGATCTGCTTGATAACACGAGCAAAATTGGTGATCGGAGACTGGATGCTTCCCAGGAACTTTGCAAGAAGTTCTTCTCTGGACGGGATTGTGGACAGAACCTCAACACCCTTAGCATCGTAGAAGGCTCCTTCTACAACACCACCCTTAACCTCAAGCTTATCGTTTGTCTTAGCAAACTTACAGATAATGCTTGCCGGTGTGGTTGCCTCGCTCTTGCTGATTGCAATTGCGGATGGACCCTCTAACAGATCCTTTAAGCTCTCGAACTCAGTGCCCTCGATTGCACGCTTAACCAGTGTATTCTTATATACCTTATAAGTAACACCAGCTTCTCTCAGACTCTTACGCAGTACGGTATCCTGCTCAACGGTAAGACCACGATGGTCAACCAGAACTACACCCTTTGCGCCGTCTAAGGATGCTTTGATTTCCTCAACAATCGGCTGCTTCAGCTCAACTTTAGCCATGATATGTGCCCTCCTTCTTGAAAATTTTAAGAAAAGGCCGAAAAATGCCTCTCTGCAAAGACAGAGAGGCAAAGATAATCTTTAATATAGATCTCTCCTCGGCAGGCGTTTTCTCCTTATGCCTTGCGGCACCTGCTGTCTTCGGCAAATATATGAAAGCCTTGCGGCCTCAAACATTGCAATAATATCATACTGACAATCACTTGTCAAGTACTTTTTACTGACCAAATTTAACGGTATTTAACTTAACGCCAGGTCCCATGGTAGAAGCCATGGTAACACTCTTTAAGAAGGTACCCTTCAGAGTGCTCGGTCTAGCCTTGATTACTGCGCCCATCAGCGCCTGGAAGTTGTCTGCTAACTGCTCCTCGGTGAAGGAAACCTTACCAACCGGAACATGAATAATGTTGCTCTTATCCAGTCTGTACTCAATCTTACCAGCTTTAATTTCCTTAATAGCCTTTGCAACGTCCATAGTTACGGTACCAGCCTTCGGGTTTGGCATTAAGCCCTTCGGTCCAAGTACACGACCCAGACGACCAACAACACCCATCATATCCGGAGTAGCTACTACAACGTCGAAATCAAGCCATCCTTCGTTCTGGATCTTCGGAATCAGCTCCTCAGCTCCAACGTAATCAGCTCCTGCCTCTTTTGCGATATCAGCCTTGTCATTCTTAGCGAATACAAGAACGCGAACATTCTTACCTGTTCCATGAGGAAGAACTACTGCACCACGGATCTGCTGATCTGCGTGACGTCCATCACAACCTGTTCTGATATGAGCTTCAACTGTCTCATCAAACTTTGCACTAGAAGCCTTCTTTACGATAGATACGGCTTCGTTTACATCATAAAGAGTAGCGCGGTCTACCAACTTGGCAGCCTCTACATACTTTTTTCCTCTTTTCATCGAAAAACCTCCTGGTGGTATTTGCGGGAATATCCCTCCCACTTAATGTTGATATTCTTACTCTTCTACCTTAACACCCATACTGCGAGCAGTACCTGCGATCATGCTCATAGCAGCCTCAAGGCTTGCTGCATTCAGATCTGGCATCTTTGTCTCAGCGATCTTCTGAAGATCAGCCTTGGAAAGAGTTGCAACCTTAGTCTTATTTGGTACTGCAGAAGCAGTCTGAATATTGCATGCCTTCTTAATAAGAATAGCAGCTGGCGGAGTCTTGCAAACGAAGGTAAAGCTTCTGTCTGCGTATACAGTGATGATAACCGGAATGATCATACCAGCCTGATCAGCAGTTCTTGCGTTAAACTCCTTTGTAAACTGTACAATGTTGACACCCTTCTGTCCAAGAGCAGGTCCAACCGGTGGAGCCGGTGTTGCCTTTGCAGCAGGAATCTGTAACTTAATATAACCTGTAACTTTCTTTGCCATTGTGGCACCTCCTAATAATGTGGTATTTGCGGGGGATACCCTCCCACAGCAGAACCATACGCCAAATAGGCGTTTTACTGAACTTTCTTAATGTCGGTAAAATTCAGTTCAACCGGTGTTTCATGTCCAAACATGTCAATAAAAATTGTAGCGGTCTGCTTTTCAGCATCTACAGAACGAATCACAGCCTCGGTACCCTGCCATGCACCAGTAATAACACTGATAAGGTCGCCTTCTGCGAAGTTCACCTTTTCCTGCGGAGTACCCATAAAGGTAGCAAGAGCAATCATCTCTTCCTCCGTCAGCGGCACCGGCTTTGATCCCGGGCCTACAAATCCTGTAACACCTCTGGTGTTGCGGATTACATACCAGGTATCGTCATTCATAATCATATGAACCAACACATATGCTGGGAAGATTTTCCTCATAGAGGACTTCTTCTGACCATCCTTGTTCTCCATCACTTCCTGAAGGGGAATCGCAACCTCGAGAATCTGATCCTGAAGATTCCGGTTCTCGACAGTTTTTTCGATATCAACCTTTACCTTATTCTCATAACCTGAAAAGGTATGGACAACATACCACTTTGCCTCTTCCATTCTGATTCCTCTCTTACCTGATAAACTCAACTACGTACTGACATGCAATATCAAAGAACCTGATAAACACGCTGAGTACAACAGAAACAACCAGCACTGCAATTGTCTGATTCTTTAATGATTCTTTGCTTGGCCAGATGATCTTGCGAAACTCGGCCTTTACACCCTTCCAAAACGCAACTACGCGCTCTTTCACGGATGGCATAGACTTCTTCTTTGTCTTGGCCAGCTTCTTTGATTTGGTTTCTGCCTTTTTTCCTGTTTCTTCCATAATCAACTACTCCTTACTGGAGACCAATTACTTGGTTTCCTTGTGTAATGTATGCTTCTTACAGAATCTGCAGTACTTCTTTGTCTCCATTCTGTCTGGATGTGTCTTCTTATCTTTTGTCATGTTGTAATTACGCTGCTTGCAGTCCGTACATGCCAATGTGATCTTTACTCGCACAATCTCCACCTCCGTCGTAATAAATTAGCAAACTTTTCGGTCTTTTGCGCATAAAAAAAAAGACCTGCGCCTTCCAAACGCTAGAGTAGTATATCATAAGTGAATGGCCCCGTCAAGAACTTTTTTTCAAAAAACCGCAAAAAATTAAAAAAAGCCGAAATCCCCCCTTAAAAGGAATCTCGACCTTTATATTTCACTGTACCTTCAAAACTGCACACAAACTTTTCATCTCAAACCTATTACCATTTCCTACC
>NZ_JAXWCK010000041.1:0-30673 GCF_037349415.1 Anthropogastromicrobium sp. | reverse complement strand
GATTGCGAGAGTGCAAAGCACGTAGCAATCTGGTATCAAAGGGGTCAAAATACCTTTTGACCCCAACATCATTGATATAAATTAAGTGACAAATTTGTCACGAAAGAGTAAGAGAGATGTCACCTAGATGCGGTAAGATAATGGAAACACTAAAAAGAAGGGAGAAGTTGTGGAGAAAGAAACAATGAATGAAAAAAAACAAAAGCAAAGAGGCTTGAAACAGGGATTTGAGCTGATTTATAAATATCGCTTTGTGTTATCATTTTTGCTGTTAATCATGTTGGTTTCATTCAAAATTAGCGGATCGTCAATGGGATGTTGGAAGTTGTTTTTGGGAGATGGCGAAAGTGGTATTCGTTTGGGAGAACCGCGTGTCTGGCGAAGTGATGAGTGGGGAACATTGACGCCGCTTTGTTTTCGTCAGCAATATAATACGCTTGGTGCGTATAATCGCTACAGCCAAACACTTGGCAGTATATTGACAGATAACATGCTCGTGTATGGACAGCCATCGTGGGATATTCTGACATTATTTCGCCCATTTTATTGGGGATATCTTTTCTTTGGAAGCGAGAGAGGACTTTCATGGTTTTGGTGTTCACGTATGATCGTGCTGTTTTTGTCATGGTTTGAGCTAGGAATGCTGATTACTGATGGGCAGAAAAAATTATCTGTAATGTTGTCAGTCTGTGTAAGCTTTGCACCATTTTTACAATGGTGGTTTGCAATCAATGGACTTGTTGAGATGCTGATCTACGGTGCTTGTTTTGTGCTTGGAAGTAACTATTTGGTATCACATGCATTTAATCCAAGAAAAATCGCAGTGGCAGTTGGTATGGCAGTTTGCGCAGTAGGGTATGTTTTGACATTTTACCCGACATGGATGGTGCCAGTGGCATGGGGCTTTGTTCCATTATTTCTGTGGGTTGTCATTTGGAAATTTAACAGAAATGTGTTAAGACGAGTTGATGTGGTGCCATGGCTTCTTATTTTCGTGATTACAGCAGCAGGTCTTACAGTACTTGCTGTCACCTCATGGGATGTGATTAAAGCAGAATTAAATTCAGTTTATCCCGGAAATGCACCTTCGTCATCAGGCGGTACAGGCCTTTGGTGGATGATGAAATACCCGATTTCGCTTGTCAGCAGATTTAGTATGAATGAACTAATTGTAGAAAATTCATCCATCATTTGTTTTGCACCAGCAGGAGTTATACTCGCGCTGTGGGTAATCATTAAAGAAAAAAAGAAGGATCCTTTACTCATTCTTTTACTAGGAATGAATCTGTTTTTGGCATGGTACTATTGTGTTGGTATTCCTAAATGGCTTGCCAAAATACTGCTGCTTAGTTTTGTAAATTCAAATCGCGGACCGCAGGTGTTAGGCTTTCTTCGCTTGACTCTATTTGTCAGAGCTGTCGCATTAAAAGAAAAAGCACCTAAAAGATGGTTGGCAGTATTGGCAGCTGTCATTTCATCAGCTGTACCGATGAGATTAGCCTTGGGATTTACAAAGTATGAGCCAGGCGGACTTAGATATGAGTATTTTGATACAGCAGAGAAAATTGTAGTTGTCTGGGCAATTATAGCAGTTGTTTTTTATCTGCTGTATCGGGCAAGAAAAAGCAAGTATACAATGGCAGTTTTGGGAGTATGCACAGTAGTATTAGCATCATCAATTTGGATAAATCCAGTTGCAAAGGGGGTACCTGAAATTACGAAAAGTGAAACGATGCAGCAAATTCGTGATCTCGTAAAAGAGGATCCTAAGGCAATATGGCTTGTCGCAGATATGGCCTACCCAGCTACTAACATTCCTGCGATGGCAGGAGCAGATTGCCTGAATACAACGCAGACATATCCTCAGAAAACACGCTGGGAGATGTTAGATCAGGAGGGAGAATGTGAAGATATCTACAATAGGTATTGCCATATTAGAGCATCACTTGGAAGCAAGACGATGCTTGAGTTAGTCAGTACAGATTATGTAGAAGTAACACTTTCACCAGAGGATCTAAAGAAATTAAATATCAGATATATAGTCAGTACAAATGATTTTGATGAAAAAATAGCGGCTGGAACAACTAATATTTTTACAGACAGTGGCATTGAATTTCAAAAGTACTATGAAGGAATACAGTTATCAATATATGGATGTGTTTATTAAAACTTGCAGTGTACCAATTTGAAAGGAGGAGAGGACATGGATGATATTGCTGTATTGATCCCCTGCTATAATGAGGACAAAACAATTGAAAAGGTGGTATCAGATTTTAAGCGTGTGCTGCCTGACGCCATCATTTACGTGTATGACAATAATTCAACAGATGACACAGAGAAGCTTGCAAAAAAGGCAGGAGCTGTAGTGCGTCATGAGTATCAGCAGGGAAAGGGAAATGTAGTGCGCAGAATGTTTCAAGAAATTGACGCACATTGCTACATACTTGTAGATGGGGATGACACTTATCCGGCAGAATCTGCTGCAAAGATGGTAAAGCTTGTACAGGAACACAATGCGGATATGGTAGTTGGAGATAGATTGTCATCTACTTATTTTGAGGAAAATAAGCGCCCGTTCCACAATATAGGCAATCGTCTTGTTCGGGGAATGGTATCAAAACTTTTTCACGGAAGCATACGCGATATCATGACGGGGTATCGTGCATTTAGCTACCGTTTTGTAAAAACATTTCCGATTTTATCATGTCGGTTTGAGATAGAGACAGAAATGAGTATTCATGCGATTGACAAGCGTATGCAGGTGGAAAATGTAATTATACCATATCGTGATCGTCCAGAAGGAAGCGTGTCAAAGCTAAATACCTTCTTAGATGGCTGGAGTGTAATTAAGACGCTGATTCGTCTTTTTCGTATTTACAATCCATTTGCCTTCTTCGGCATAATAAGCATAATGTTGTTTCTAATTTCGATAGTAATGTTTGTGCCAGTATTAATCACTTATATTGAAACAGGTCTTGTGCCGCGCTATCCAACACTGATTGTTAGCGGATTTTTGTCAGTCGCAGCAATACAGCTGGCAGGCATTGGAATATCACTCCAAAATATGCTTCACAAAAATCGCCAGGACTTTGAATTAGAACTGTATCATGCAGAGATTCAGGAGCGAACAGAAAAAGATTGTAAATAAAGTGTTTTTGCGGGTCCCAAGCTCAAAGCCTTTAGTGCAAGCACGAACGGCTTTTGGAGCTTTTGACACTGGTATCATAAAAAATAAATCGTCTTCATATACTAGTAATAGGGCCAGTCGGTCATGTCAAAACCGACTGAAAGCGGCAAAGCCCAATATCAGTATATGGAGGCGATTATGTTAGAGCTGCAGAAAAAACAGATACATATGAGCAGGAGCAAAAACACAGTGAGTGCACAGGTCACATTTGATGAGGATTTTAATATTCCAGATGCGAAGCCAGATGTGGGAAGCGTATTGCTAAAGCAGGCAGATGCCGTGATGGAGGAACTTCGCCAGCTTTCAGAAAAGGTAATCATAAAAGGACGTCTCGACTTTGAAATTTTATATGCCGTAGAGGGTTCTGGTAGAATGAAAAATTTGTCTGGTGCACTTACATTTGAAGAAAATGTGAGCTATCCAGGACTTGAGCCGGGCGATTATGTGCGCTGCCGCACAAAGGTAGAAGATATCAGTATTCGTGTTGTCAACTCAAGAAAGCTTCATATCAGTGCCGTGCTTGGTGCGGAACTTTTTGCCGCATCGGCACAGCTTGAGGAGGCAGCAAGATCGCTTTCAGGACAAGAAGATATCGCTGTACTTGGAAAAGATATGGAAGTGGTGTCTTTGCAGCTGCAAAAAAAGGATACGTTTCGTATGGAGGATGATGTAGTAGTAGCTCCGGGAAAACCGCTTGCACAGTCACTTTTATGGAAATCACTTAGTCTTAGAAGTATGGAATATCAGGCTCAGGAAGACAAAATGCTCATTCAGGCAGAGGCAGCCTTATTTGTAATTTACGAGGCAGGACAGGAGCAGCTTCCTATGCAGTGGATGGAAAAGACGATCTCATTTACAGGAGAACTGCCGCTTGTTGGATGCCGTCATGAGATGATTCCATCGGTGGAGCCAGTTTTGATAAAAAAAGAGATTAGTATTCATCCAGACGAGGATGGAGAAAATCGAATATTCCATGTGGAAGCAGTAGTGGAGCTTGATATGAAGCTGTATCTTGAGGAAAAGGTACATTTGCTCTGTGACGCTTATTCGACAACAAAAGAAGTAGACACAAGCTACAAGACGGCTCATTTAGAAACACTTCAGATGAAAAATAAAGCAAAGTGCAGAATCACCGAAAAGATTCCGCTTCACAGCACTGACACCATGCTCCAAATTTGCCACAGTGAAGGAACAGTGTCAATTGATCGTACAGAGATTGTATCAGAGGGCATTCGTGTGGAGGGTGCTGTCTATGTGACTGTATTATATCTGGCGGCAAACGATGAACGACCAATGCAGGCTGCGGCAGGTGTGATTCCACTCAGCCATGTAATTGAAGCAGGCGGAATTACGCCGGGCAGCTGTTTTACTATAAGTCCAATGTTAGAACAAATTACAACAATGATTGCGCCGGGAGGTCAGGGAGAAGTGCGCGCAGTCATTAGCCTTGATACATTTGTGCTCTCAGAGCATGAAATTTCAGTGCTCGATCAGGTGAGCTTTACCGGAGAGACAATTGATCCAAATGATTTTCCAGGCATGATCGGATACATTGTACAGCCGGGTGATAATCTTTGGTCAATAGCAAAAAAATATAGAATGAGCATTGAGCGAATCCGCGAGGTTAATCAAGATAATACAAAAGCAGATTCATTAAATGCGATCGCTTCCAGTATGCAAAAAGAAGGAAAATCGCCAGAAGAGCTTGGCACAAAGCCAGGACAAAAACTTCTTCTGGTGCGATAAGAGAATTGTAATAGGGAATATTAGAATAATGATAGGATAGGAACATTTCTTGACGTATTGCATAACATAATATTGTAACGCAGCAGGGCGGATACCGCAGGTTGCGCACGAAACTGCCGGCTGCTTCTGATAGATCTTACCCGGTCCGAAAGGACCGGATACATAATCAGAAGCAGCCGGTTTTGTGTTCGTGGATGGTGCCTGCCATCTCCATCATTTTAAATTTATCTCCATCATTTTACCCCAAAATGATGGAGATTTCAACAGGTATGATGGAGATAGGCTCTCCATATTTCATTTTCAGTATCCATGGTGTTTTGTTTAAGATAAACTGTCAACTTCAAAAAGAAAACAGTTGGAGTTATCTACAACAGAAACAGGGCTGCGAAAAAACTTTCATTTTTTCGCAGCCCCTTAAAAAGTATTACTGAGCATCCTGAGCATTCTCAGCTAAAAACTCATTGATCTTATCAACCAGATCATCTGGATCAAGTCCGTGAACCTCAGCAGCCTCGCCTATGGACTCGCCCTGAGATGCCGGGCAGCCAAGGCAATGCATACCAGCGGCCATAAGAATCGGAATAACACCGGTGTTTACCTGAAGCAGTTCACCGATTGTAATATCTTTTGAAATCTGTGTCATATTAAAACCTCCATAAAAAATGCTTGGAATCAGACCAAAATGTCTACTCAACCTTCATTATAAAGGGTATCAAATAGAAAAGCAAGGGGATATTTTGCAGTTTTGCGAATGGATATGATGATGGGTTACTTTTCATGGGACTATTTTACTAAAGCCCTTCGGTGCAATGGTTTCGTCGACGGACCAAATTCCGCAGGCTCCTTTTATGTTCTTTCTTATTATACATTACTTTGAAAGACCTGCTTCAAGTGTCCGTCTCGTGAAATCCATTCACCTTCGGGCTTTGCCGTGAACTGTAACGATGATGTTACGAATTTTGTAAAATTTGTGATTGAGTTATAAAAAAATGTAACCAATGAAAATAAAATCGGACATAAATGGTGAAAGGAGGAGAAAAATGGATGAGATAGCAGTACTAATTCCATGCTTCAATGAAGAAATTACGGTTGGAAAGGTGGTGAGAGACTTTAAAAAGACATTGCCGCAAGCTACGGTATATGTATATGACAACAATTCTACTGACAAAACAGTGGAAAAAGCAAAAGAAGCTGGTGCAATTGTTCGACATGAGTACCAACAAGGAAAAGGGAACGTTGTGCGAAGAATGTTTCAGGAGGTAGAAGCACAGTGCTACATTCTGGTTGATGCAGACGATACCTATCCAGCGTCGGAGGCGGCAAAGATGACGGAACGAGTTTTAAAATATCATGCTGATATGGTAGTAGGAGATCGACTTAGTTCCACGTACTTTAAGGTAAACAAGCGGAGATTTCATAATTCAGGAAATCGCTTTATGCGCTTGGCAGTACAAAAATTGTTTGGTGGGAAGGTAAGAGATGTAATGACAGGGTATCGTGCATTGAGTTACCGTTTTGCAAAAACAATTCCAGTATTGAGCCAGAACTTTGAAATAGAAACTGAACTGACAGTTTATGCATTAGAAAATAATCTGCAGGTAGAAGAAATTGCTGTAGCGTATAAGGAGCGACCGAATGGTAGTCAGTCAAAATTAAGCACAATAAGAGATGGCATAAGCATAATAAAAAAGTTACTGCATATGTTTTGCTTTTATAAACCTGGAAAACTTTGGAAAATAGTAGTGCTTGTGGCAGGATTCATAGAAATTAAAAATGCTAGAGTAAAAAAATTCTCAAATATAAGAGAAAATTTACTACATATTTTAAGTGGAATGCAAGTTTTGACTGCGCTTGTTTTAATCGAGAATATACATTACAAAAATAAAATGGATTCTGAAGCTAGACTTCAAAATAAAAAAATATATTCTGAAATTATATAAAAACATGTATCATAGGAGGAGAAAAATTGATACTATGTGGTTAAAACGCAACGATGCAAAACGATTTATTTGCATGATAATTACAATTGTGATAAGCGTTTATCCCATGTCACTTTCGCCTGTTTGGAATGGAACAATTCCGGGTCATAGAGATCAATATGAGAGGATGGCACAATCTATTTTGAATGGTCATTTGTACCTTGAATATGAAGATGTTGATCCAAGATTATCTGAAATGGAAAATCCCTATGATCCACAGGCAAGGAAGGAACTAGGTATTTATTACCATTGGGATCATGCATTTTACAATGGAAAGTACTATATGTATTTTGGAATTGTTCCTGTATTTCTTTTGTTTCTTCCATATCAGCTTTTGACAGGAAATGCGCTTACTACATACAAAGCAACACAGATTTTTACTGTTGGGACAATCCTTGCTATTTTTGCATTATTTGATTTCTTACGAAAAAAATTTTTCCCTAAAATGCCATTTGACCTATATTTAATCTTATCAATGGTACTATCATTTGTAAGTGTATGGTATGCAATCGCGGCACCAGCATTATATTGCACAGCGATCATGTCAGCAGTGTGTATGGAAATAATAAGCTTGAACCTGATGGTTAGAGTGGTGTGGGATTCAGAGCAGAAAAATGGAAGAAAAATGGCAGAATTGTCAGGAAGTTTCCTGTGTGCGGCATTGGCATTTGGATGCCGACCGACTATTGCACTTTCCGGAATACTCCAGATTATGCTGTTTTATTTGTATCTGCATGAACTAAAATCAAAGAAAAAAAGTATTAAAGCCTGTTTAACAGCAGGGATTCCATGTTTGCTTACAGCTATATTGCTGATGTGGTACAACTATGCAAGATTTGGAAGTATATGGGAATTTGGTCAACACTATCAGCTAACGGTGGCAGATCAACGCTTATATAGTTTATTTGCAGGATTCAGATTAGACAAAATTATAAACGGACTCGTGTATCAATTTGCTTCATGGAGTCCAATACAAGGAAAATTTCCATATGTAAGCTATGAAGGGATTCTGTTTGCATTTCCTGTTTTTTGGTGCATTGCAGCTTTTTTGCAGGATTCGGTGAAAAAGGAAATAAAGGAAAATCATCTGACAGCAATAATAAATACACTTATTGCATTAATAATAGGAATTACAGTGTTCGATAGTGTTTATACACCCTATATGGTGACAAGATATCAGCTTGATGTAAATTTCTTATTGGGAATTGCCTGTTTTGTAGCGGTAGGATTTAGGTGTGAAACGGCAAAAAATAGGGGCTGGAATCGTTTTGTCTGGATAACTGCAGTCATGACATTATTAATTTTGCTCTTACTTATTCTTGTTCCATATGATGGAAATTTTACGGAACAGAATCCACAGATATTGACTCAAGTAGAAAAGATGATATTCTGGTGGAGATGAATTTGTGAATATTAGCTTTAATGCAGAACAATTTGGTATAATGGTCAATGGATGAAAAAAGCAAAAGAGAAAGAAGGTGGAAAGTATGGAGGACTTAAAAATCATACAGCTTTATTGGGAAAGAGAAGAGTCTGCCATTATACAGACAAAAGAAAAATATGGAAAAACAATGGAGCAGCTCGCCTATCGATTGCTGTTTGACTATCAGGATACAGAAGAGTGCTGCAGCGACACTTACTGGGACTTGTGGAATGCGCTCCCACCTAATCGCCCCATTCACCTCAAGGCATTTATCATGCGGATATGTCGCTGCAATGCAATGAACCGTTTGGAAAGAAGAGAAGCAAAAAAAAGAAAATGTGTTATGGTTGAGATGACAAAGGAACTCGAAGAAACTATACCAGATGAGACATTTCAGAAAACGTCAGAGGGGGAATTGACAGTGTATATTCAAGATTATCTGAGAAGCCTGCCTTCTGATAAAAGAATATTGTTTGTTCGAAGATATTGGTATGGAGATTCGATTAAGGAATTGGCGGTCATGTTTTGTATGACACAAAGCAGTGTCAAGGTTTCTCTGTTTCGCATGAGAGAACAGTTCAAAGAAATGCTGGTTTGTCAGGGTGTAATTGAATCTCATTGAAAAAAATGGAAAAGTGGATATGGGATTAGAAATAGTATGACAACAGGGAAAGGAAAATGTATGAAAGTTCATAGCTTGTTAAAATCATTAAATGCGATTGACGAAGAAATGATTGCAGAAGCAGATCGTTTTGCAGTAAAGCGAAGGGAGCAATTGAAAAGCAGACAGCATATTTTTGTGACAGAAGTGACAGCTGTGGCAGCTATTGCAATTGCGGTAGCAGGCGTTTTTTTCTTCTCGTTGCAGCCAGGTCACACACCGCAAAGGCAGTCAGGTCAAAATGGAGTTCTGCTGGAAGATACGCAGACAAAAACAACTGCAAAAGCAGATGAAGAGATGAAAACAACGGCAGAAGAGACACAAGAGCTTTTGAAGATTGCATTGGCACCTGCGGCGTATACACAGGATATAGTCGAGTATATAAAGGCAATATCTAATGAATGGACAGAGCATTTTGAAACGTATAGCCAAACGGAGTACATAGATGACGCTGAGTTTTTTATCATGGAGCCATTCCAAACATGGAATAAGACACCATCTGGAGAAACCTGTTCAGAGGGGTATGTACTTCCAGTTGTATATGAGAATCAGGTGATTTGTACGGTAATGCTGTATCAGGTCGATCATAGTTGGCATTACTCATTATCTAATGATTTGTGCAAAGAGCTAAATGAGCTAATAAACTATTCAGGGCAAGCCAGAATCGTGTATGAGTTTGACGATAATGGAACCTATATACAAACTGCACTTTTGTATGACGAAAACGGAAATGATGCAAAAAGTATCACCGTGTTGTTGACCCTGACAGCTGGGGATGAACTCAGTTCATCTCGCTAGTCAGCTGCCTATTGTCCAAAAACGATTTCTGTGTTAGTATGGTTGTAGACTTAAAAGCCATGGAGGACATTTGACTTCATGGAATATGCTTCGTGAACTATTTGACTATTGAATGACCGAGGATTCCCGCACCAGTTTTCTAAAGTAAAAAATAAGTAGATAAATTACTCTCTCAATTATAAAAAATAATTTGTCTATTTACGGGAATTAAAAAGATTGATATACTATAAGTAGACAATGTGGTCATGAGTAGTTAATTAATTCGAAATGGAGGATAATTTGTATGAAAAAAAGACTTCCAACATTAATTTGTGTAATGCTATTTTTGTGTCAAAATAGTTTGTACGTGATGGCAGAAGCAGCTTCAGTAATTCGAACAGAAAATAAGAAGACAACAAAAGAGCAAGAAACATCAAGTGAAAATGATGAGGAACAGGACGTACTTTGGATTCCGGCAGTTTATCAAGGAATCAATACTGAGTTTGGAACGTATTATGCATATGAAACGAATTTAATTTTTGAAATATCTGATGAAGAAAAAAATCTGATTGCAACAGATTTAATGTGCGAATATATGAATGGCAGATATTATTTAATCTATGATGATAAGGTTTTGTATTATTCAGTAGAAGCAGATGGAATGCATAAGATTATGGCATATGATGAAAAAACCGGAATGATAAAAGAGATTTATTCTGAACCATATAAAGATTCTGCTGCTGAAGATCTTGTTACACCGAATTATTTGTATCTGCTTGGAAAATATAGTGATTATTTAGTGTTTATGGATCAATCATATGAACAGAATTTGCAAGAAGAAAGCGGATTCCTTGTGATTTTGAATCTCAAAGACAAAGAAGAAATAAGAGTAAGAAGTTCTTATTATATGGAAGGAGCATATATTCAGGCAGCTTGCGATAAATTGATTACATCAACTTCTGATGGCGGATATTCAAATCTTTATATGATTGACATGAAAACAGGAGAAATTGAAACAATTAGCGAAAAATGTCGGTCAACCAGTGGGGATTATATAAAAGGAACAGATGTTTATTATTTGGAAAAAAGAAACGGGGAAGATCAGATATATTATCTTGTCTGCTATGATTTACAGAAAGAAAAAGAAGACTGGAGTATTGAATTAGCAGGAGAATGGTATGAACAGAATGGATGTTTTTGGGGAAATGATCTTCAAGAAAATACATATATTATAACCTATGATGGCGTACAATATCCATATGATGGAGAATGCAAGAGTTTAAATCGAGTGGATGGACAGTATGTAGATTGCACATCAGATGGAAAAATAAGAAAATTAAATGAGGAAACAGGTGAATGGGAAGAGTGGATTGACTGTCCCCAGTGGCTTAATTTTGATCAGAGATAAAAAATGTACTTGACAGATCTAAATTGAATTGTATAATTGTATACAATGATACAAATTCATCACGGTAACGTGGCAGAATGGTATACAGAAAAAGTGCTGTAACAGATGCACTGCAAATGAGGAGCAACAGAGGAGGACGACACTATGAAGGCAAATAAGACAATTAATCTGAGCACCAAAACCAACCTGCTAGAACAGGATCTGTATGAGTACAAGCTGCAGGATGTCAGCCAGCCGGAGCTGTTTAGGGAGATTTTCCCATATAACGAGGTTCCGAAGGTATCCTACAACTATCGCCATGTACCGATGGATATGCCGGAACACATTTACATCACTGACACCTCTTTTCGTGACGGTCAGCAGTCACGCGAGCCATATACCACACAGCAGATGGTAGATTTGTATAAAATGCTTCATCGCCTCGGTGGTCCAAATGGTATTGTGCGTCAGACTGAGTTTTTTGTTTACTCAAAGAAGGACCGTGATGCGTTAGAGCGCTGTATGGAGCTTGGATATGAGTTCCCGGAGATCACAACGTGGATTCGAGCAACAAAGAGTGATTTTGAACTGGTAAAAAATATTGGTATTCGTGAGACAGGTATCCTTGTTAGCTGCTCTGATTATCATATCTTTAAGAAAATGAATTTGACAAGAAAGCAGGCAATGGAAAAGTATCTGGGTGTTATTTCAGACGCGATTGAGGCTGGTCTTCATCCAAGATGCCACTTTGAAGATATCACAAGAGCTGACTATTATGGATTTGTTGTTCCGTTTGCTACTGAGTTGATGAAATTGTCAAAGGACAGTGGTGTTCCGATTAAGATTCGTGCCTGCGATACCATGGGTTATGGAATTTCCTATCCAGGTGTTTCACTTCCGCGAAGCGTGCCGGGAATCATCTATGGCTTAAAGCATTATGCCGGTGTGCCAAGTGATATGTTGGAGTGGCATGGACATAATGATTTTTACAAGGGTGTTGTCAATGCATCTACCGCATGGCTGTATGGTGCAGGCGCAGTAAACTGTTCTCTGCTTGGAATTGGTGAGCGTACCGGAAATGTGCCGCTTGAAGCAATGGTATTTGAATATGCGTCATTACGCGGTGATTTTGATGGAATGAATCCGACTGTAATCACAGAGATTGCGGAATATCTTGAGAAAGAGACCGGTTATGAAACACCGCCGATGACACCATTTGTTGGAAGAAACTTCAACCTGACAAGAGCAGGTATTCATGCCGATGGTATCATGAAGGATCCAGAAATTTATAACATCTTTGATACCGAGCTGATCTTGAATCGTCCGCCGATGGTTGCTATCAGCAACACTTCTGGTCTGGCAGGTATTGCCGTATGGATCAACCAGTATTATGGTTTAAAGGGTGCAGAGGCAATTGATAAGAAGAACGAAGGCGTTGTAACGATCAAGGAGCTGATTGATCAGGAATATGCAAATGGACGTATTACTGTTATCAGTGAGACAGAGATGATTCGTTATGCAGAACAGTATGTATTCCACAGAGACGTGGATTATGAAGATAAATAAGAAGGAGACAAAAGGGTATGCAGCAGAGTGGAGATCCGCTTCGCATTCAAGTATTTAATACGCTGGAGGATGCGATTTTAAACGGAAGCTACAAGGAAGGAGATAGCTTAAATGAGCTGAGGCTTTCAAAGAGTCTGGGTGTGAGCCGTACTCCTGTGCGGGAAGCTCTGATGCAGCTCGAGCTTGAGGGACTTGTCAAAAACATCCCCAATAAAGGGGCAGTCGTAGTTGGTGTTTCAGAGCAGGATGTAGAGGACATTTACGAGATTCGTATTAGAACTGAGGGATTGGCCGCACGTCTTTGCGCCGAAAAGATCACAGATGAAGAACTCGAAGAGCTTGAGCAGTGTATGGCACTTCAGGAATATTATTTAAAAAAGCAAGACAGTGCAAAAGAAATGGGCGAGTTAGACGGTGAGTTTCATCGAATTATCTTCGCTGCATCAAAGAGCCGTCCGCTCCAAAATGTGCTGACAAGCTTTCATAACTATATCAGGCGCGCTCGTGCCGTCTCTGTCTGTGTGACGGGACGTGCCGAGGAATCTGTTTCTGAGCATCGCGCGATATTAGAGGCGATCACAAAGCATGATGGGGAGCTTGCAGAAAAGCTTACGGCAGAGCACATTAAGAATGCAAGAGACAACATTGCTACAACAGTTCACACGTCCTGTGAACCGTAGTTCGCTTAACAAAACAAAAATCCCTTTGACAGACCGAAGGCAACACAGTATAATAAATATGTTTTGGGAATGAAGTTCTCCCATTGATACATTCCTTGTATCACAAACCGCTGGTTAAGGCTGATGACTTCTGCGAATTTCGCAGGGATTGTCAGCCTTTTTTGTTCAACAGTTCAAGCGTTACGTTGAATTCAGATAAATCTCATGCTTGCATGAAGATTTGATGAATTGATGTGCGTCCCTTGAACGGTCAAAACTTATGCAAGAAAAAGGAGAAAAAAGATGTTACAAAGTATCGCATTAATGCTGCTGCTCGGAATGACACTCGGGTGGTTGTGCAAAAAAGTAAGGCTGCCAGGACTGGTAGGTATGATTGCCACAGGTATGATTCTAGGTCCATATGGACTGGGCTGGCTGGATTCATCCATTCTTGATATTTCATCACAGCTGCGTCGGATTGCATTGATCATCATCTTGCTTAGAGCTGGATTATCTTTAAATCTGGAGGATTTGAAAAAAGCAGGGCGCCCAGCTATTCTGATGTGTTTTGTTCCGGCTTGCTTTGAGGTGACAGGAATGATTATTCTGGCACCGATTCTTCTTGGTGTATCACGTCTGGACGCTGCAATCATGGGTGCTGTCGTGGGCGCTGTATCACCAGCTGTCATTGTACCGCGCATGATTAAGCTGACAGAAGAAGGCTGGGGCACGAAAAAGTCTATTCCGCAGCTGATTCTTGCAGGCGCGTCAGTTGATGATGTTTTTGTCATTGTGCTGTTCTCAGCGTTTACAGGAATTGCGCTTGGTGATGGTGTATCAGCGGCAAGTTTTATAAAAGTGCCATTTTCAGTACTGTTTGGAGGAGTGGCAGGATTTGCAGTAGGTTACGTACTTTCGCTGTATTTTGAGCGAATTCATATTCGCGATACTGCAAAGGTCATGATTTTGCTTAGTATTTCATTCTTGCTTGTAACAGCAGAGGATCGCTTTGGCGAGACTGTTCCATTTTCTGGATTGTTAGCTGTCATGGGTATGGGAATCGCATTAAAAAGAAAGCGTGCTGTTGTAGCAGTACGTCTGTCATCGAAATTTAATAAGCTGTGGGTCATGGCAGAGATCATGCTGTTTGTTCTTGTCGGAGCAACTGTTGATCTTCATTATGCTGCATCTGCAGGTATTGCCGCTGTTGTTCTAATCTTAGGTGTTCTAATATTCCGAATGGCTGGTGTGTGGTGCTGTATGTTAGGAACAAATCTTAATAAAAAAGAGCGTATTTTCTGTATGTTCGCTTATATGCCAAAGGCAACAGTACAGGCAGCTATAGGCGGCATGCCGCTTGCAATGGGACTTTCCTGCGGAAATATCGTTCTTACAGTAGCAGTGCTGTCGATTCTTATTACAGCTCCGCTGGGGGCATTTCTAATTGATGCGACTTACAGAAAACTGCTATAAACCACCGGGACAGGAACGGCGGTTCATTATCTGTCCCGGGTGGCTCATCTGATTCTGATACGCTCGTTAAAAACTAGACACAGCATACTTGACCTTATCACGGTATACCGATATAATGGCGGTAAAGGAAGGTGATTTATATAGAAGAAACTGTTGATGAAGAATTTTATGAGGTGAAAAGTATTGGATAATAAAAAGGTTCAGACATTAGATGGGGAAATTATGCTGGTGCAGGAAGTACCCTGTCAGGTAAAATTAAATGATCATCAGTGGACAGTTGCTTTTTCGTATCATAAAGAGCCAGTATCTTTAAAAATATGTAAAGAAGATGCTTTGCCAGAGTGTTTCATTCGGACGATTATTCAATGGGCAGTAGAGGAATATCTGGAAGAACGGAGGTTTGAAGAAATATGCCAGTCTATGAATTGATGAGAAAAGACCAACGTGTTACTGTCTTAGCGGTAAATAAAACGGGTGGAATTGAAAAATGTGACTATAAAAATATAAATCAGGAAATAGCACCATTACAGGAACGAATTTGTAGTGATTGGATTGAACGTTGGTGGAATAAACGAGCAGTTCCTCTTAATCAGGGAAAAATTAGAGAAATTCTGGAACAGCATGGAGTATCCTGTCCAGAAGCATATTTGGTAAAGAATCTGGGTCTGAGTTTAACAGATTTTTATTGGATTCGTCCACTTGAATCTGGATTGACATGGAAAATGGTCAGTCTATATCAGAATGAGTTCCGTGGAAATTTAGAAATTGCAGGCAAAAGGGCGTCTGTATCCAACGGCAGCACGTTGATGTATACGCCAGATAGTACGTTGCAGGGGGCATTGGAAAAAAGCTGGATCTTGCTTGATCATGAGCGCTATCTGTTAAAAGGAAATCGTGATGCCTACTCAACGGAAAGCATCAATGAAGTATTTGCTTCACAATTGCACAGGATGCAGGAATACGATAACTATGCATCTTATGAACTGATGAAGATCAAGGGGGCAAAGTACGATTATGGTTGCTATGTAAAAGCCTTTACCAGTGAGCAAAAGGAATTAGTGTCGGCTTATGCAGTAGTGACATCCGAAAAGCAACGAAATGATTGCTCAACATATGAGCATTTCATTCAGGTTTGCGGAAAACATGGAATTGATACGATTCAGCTTCGGCATGACTTAGAATATCAAATAATGACGGATTTTATTCTTTCCAATGTAGATCGGCATTTCAATAATGTTGGTGTGCTGCGTGATGCGGAAAGCTTACAGTTTTTGCGTATGGCACCAATTTTTGACAGTGGAAAGTCGTTATTTGTTTCAGAGCCAATTCCAGCACAAGAGGAACTGAGAAAAATTAAAACAGCGAGTTTTGCCGGAACAGAATTGGGACTGCTTAAATATGTAAAGGATCGTTCGATTGTAGACGCTGCAAAGCTTCCGTCAGCGGAGTTACTTTGGCAGCTTTATCAAAAAGATAGCCGAATGGACGAAGCAAGGGCAAAGCTGGTCTGTGATAGGTACGAAAAGAAAATAGAGCTATTTCAGAGATGGCAACAAGGTCAAGATTTAAATCCGAGGAGATTTTATAAAAACTGCAGGACGGTTCAAATACAGAAACAAAAAGAGAAAGGTTTTGAATGAGTATGGATATACAAGAGAATCCGACAAAAGTACCGTTATCCGAAAATGCAATTCTGCATCAGTCTGGTGTTAGTTTTTTTCGCATATTTACAGCATATAGAAAAGAAAAAAAGATTCGCACGGAAAAAATCGTATCGGGAGTGATAAGTCGGCGGGCATTTTTGGATATTGAAAAAGGAAAAAGTGTGCTTTCAAGAGAAAACTGGAAATTTTTGATGCATCGTATAGGAATTGTTACAGATTATTTTGAAACAGTTGTATCAAGGAAAGAGCTGAAAGACTGGAGATGCAGAGAAGATATTTGTCTGTCTGTGTGTGAAGATTGCAAGAAGGCAAAAAAGCTATTAGAGGAATATAGAAATTCGCATATAAAGATGTCTAACATAGAGAGACAGTTTTGCTTAAAGATTGAATGGCTACTTTCACGAAATGAAAAAAGTGACGAGGAACTTTATAAGTTAAGTAAGGATGCTGTTTGCTGCACAGTACAAGAAGATTGGAAAGAAAATTTGTCCGTACTTTATGTGGGTCCAGAGGAATTAGAAGCCATGTTGTTAGTTGTTTGGTCCCTTTTAAAGAAAAATGAGCTGATGGATGCATTTAGATTATTTGACCAAATACAAAGATATCCTAAGATACACAATTGGGAACCTCGCATGAGAGAAATGATCTGTGCGCAGATTGCTTTAATTGGAATAAAACTGTATGAAAGAATGCAGAAAATTGATATTGGATATAAGATTGGAATGGAATCTTTGGAATTATTGCGTCAGCAGAGCAGTCAGCGGTACGCATATCCGTTACTGGCAGAGTTAGTGCGTATTGGAATAATGTTAGAAAAAGAGAAATCTGAGGAACTTCTGCAGTTTCAGAAATTTCAAAAAGCATTTGAGATAGTGTATGAAGAAAATAAAATTCCGTATATGCGAGTATGGCAGTGTGGAAGTATAGAAAATAGCTACGATGTTGGAATGGTATTAAAAAGAATGCGGATGGCACAGGAAAAGACACAGGAAGAAGTATGCATAGATGAAAAAGGTTTTTCGTTTTTAAATGTACGTCAGCTATCTCGTATAGAAAAAGGGGAAAATCGACCATCTACAGAGAATTTTCAATTTCTGACCCGTAAGATGGGACGAGAACTTGATTGGATTATGCCGATGCTTGAAACAGATTCGATAGAAGTTTTATCGATGAGACAAGACATTATTTACGCTATTGGTATGCGTCAATGGAAAAAGGCTCAAAATATATTGGAACAATTAAAAACTAAAATAGGGGCAGAAGATTATAAAGAACCGCAAATACAGCAGGAGATTCAGTTTATAGAGGCCATGTATGAATTGGAAGCTAACAGGATTACTGCGTGTGAAGCTGAAAAAGAATACTACGAAGCATTATCCTATACTTTTGAACTTTCATGGCTTTCACTCGAAGAGCTTCCATTTATTAGAAGTGAAGAGGGGATTATTATTAGTAATATAGCAGATATTTATCATGATATGGGAAATCTGAAAAAATCGGAAGAACTTTTTGAAAAATTGAGTTCGGTTTATCAAAAAAAACAAATATTTTTGAAGATAAATTCTTCTGCTAGTGCTATTATTTTGGGACAATATTCACGCTTGTTAGGAGATATAATGAATTACGAAAAGGCACTTTATATTGATAGCGTGAATCTTAAATATGAATTAAATGATTTTAATTTAATTCACATTGAAAATTTGTTATATAACCAAGCGTGGGCTTATTATGAAATTGACAGAGAACAAAATAATCAAAAAATCCAGAGAAAGTTTTGGGCTGCGCAGCGTTTTGCAGAATTTAATAGAAAAGAAGAGCTAATAAATTTACTGAAAATGCGAGAAAATAAATATCTGAAAGACGATTAATGTTTGTTGGGAGCTATATCAGATAATGGCTTCAATGGTACATTTTCATCGGAACCTGATTCAATCTCAGTTTCGGACTCAGTGATTGTTTCTTCGATGGTGTAGTTTTTTTCCTTTGAAGAAGCTGTGTCCGCATAACTAATAGATAAAGTAGTAATTGATGCGGCAGTAAGACAAATTAGTGGGATAAATAATTTTTTTTTCATGGTTAAGTACCTCCTGAAGTTAAATTGTTGTGTGATGAAAGTGATTTTATAATATAAAACAAAAAAAGTAAACAGACAAATCACTTCCAAAAAAAATGGAAGTGATTTGTCTGTTTACGAAAAGGACTTTTGTATGATATAAAAACAGAAAAAAGGAGATAAAGCTATGGAAACAAAGAAAACATTAATAAGCATAATCGTTCCTGTATATAATACTGAAAAATATATTGAACGTTGCTTGGATTCTATTATGAAACAGGACGATCCTAATTTTGAGGTTATATTAGTGAACGATGGATCGACTGATGAATCTGGAATAATTATCCAGAAGTATAAAGAAAAATATAAAAATATTTCTTACATAAAGCAAGAAAACAAAGGTGTAGGAGCTGCAAGAAATGCAGGTATCAAGGTTGCTAAAGGGGATTATATTAGTTTTGTTGATAGTGATGATTTGATTATGGAGGATTATTGTAGTCATTTATTGAGCATAATTGGTGATGCAGATATTGCTGTTGCGGGCAGAGAAAAATATATTGATAATGTTTACGATAAGTCAAAAACACCTTCTCAGGTTATAACTGTAAGTGGAATGGAAGCCTTGAAATTTCAAATGCTTGGAAAGTATAATACAAGACCAGCATGGGGGAAGCTTTATAAAAGAAATATAGTGGAAGATGTTTCTTTTGTAGAAGACTGTATTTTTGAAGAGGTACGGTATTCGGCTGAAACATTTTTGAAGGCAGAAAAAGTTATATTTGCAAATAAAGATTTATATTCATATAGAATAAGGCCCAATTCAATTATGACATCTAATGAGCAAAAAAGAGTAAAAGAATTAGCAATAGCACTCATATATGTATATAAAATTCTGCTTGAAGATGGAAGATATTGTGAATGCAAAAGAGAATTTGAAATGTGGTTAGCTCATACAATTATTCAAAATACTCAGATATATTGTGAACAGGTCGTGGATACTAAAGTTTTTAAGAAGTATGTAGGTGAACTAGTAAAGTTATATTATAAAGGGGGTATTTAATGGAAGGGAAAAATGAGGTAATATGTGAACGAATTAGCGTAATCGTTCCGATATATAATACTGAGAAGTATCTTGCAAGGTGTATTGAAAGTATTTTATGTCAGACCTATACCAATTTGGAGATCATTCTTGTGGATGATGGATCAACTGATAAATCTGGCGATATTTGTGATTTTTACGCTCGAAAAGACAATAGAGTAAAGGTGGTACATAAAGAAAATGGCGGAGCTGCTGCAGCAAGAAATTTTGCTTTAAATATGGTGACAGGACAATATATTGGATTTGTAGATAGTGATGATACAGTAGAAAAGGATTTTTTTGAGTTATTATATGACTTGATATGTCAATATGATGCTGATATATCCATGGTAGCATATAGAGAAATAGAAATGGGTGAAAAAATTGCCAAACTAAAAGATAAATCCTTAATTGTAATGAATCAGAAGCAAGCAGTTAAAGAATTACTGTTTGATAGGAAAATTCAAAACTATGTGTGGAATAAATTATATAAAAGAAAATTATTTCAGGGTGTATATTTTCCAATCGGAGTAATATACGAGGATATTAGTGTAATGTATGATTTGATTAGAAAAATAGAAAAATTAGTGTACTTGCCTGAAAGTAAATATAATTATTATATTCGTAAAGATAGTATTGTTAATACAAATTCTCATCAAAAAAGAGTAGATGAGCTGGATTCAGTAATCAAGCGATATAAAGATGCGAAACGCGATTTTCCAGAGCTAGAACAGGAAAATGCGTATGCACTGGTGATGTGGATGATACGTGTATATAGTTACACAGTGAAGGAAAATGATCCGAATGATACATTTATAAAAGAGCAGTATGAACTTTTTCAGTCAGAGTCGCAGAAGTATCTTTGCTATATCCTCACGAATTTAAAACCATTCAAGCGCATGATTTTACTTGCAATGCTGTGGGACTTAGAAAAGGGAAAGGAAGTCGTAAGGATGGATGGTGAGTTACATGAGTAAAGAGAAAATTGAAATGAAAACGAATGGCACATACACATTCACTTCTAACGCTTTATGGCACTGGAAGGAGCAGTTTAGGCGTGAGCCGCGCATGGCGACAGCGGTGATTGCCCTCTCTATAATTGCCGTGGTGCTTCCACTTTTAAATGCGAGACTTCCCAAGCAGGTGCTTTGTGGGTTGGAGGAGCATATTGAATTAAAGCAGCTTGTGCTGCAGGTAGGTATATTGATTCTTATTTTGGCAGCAGGAAACATGATAAAAAGTGCACTCGATGCCTACATAAAACGTATGCAGGGACCATTTGAGGATGATTTTAATCTGCGTATGTTAAAGAAAAGACTGTACGTAGATTATGATGTGTTAGAAAGCAAAAAATTTAATGACGATGCACATGCAGTATTTGACTCGCTGTATCGAAATAATTCCGTCCTGCGTGATGGCTCCATGATCTGGCAGCGTTTTTTGACTGCTGCAGCAGGACTTGTTTTATACAGCGCGATTTTAATGAGACAAAGCATTGTGGCTGTACTTCTTGTATGGGTACCTGCACTATTGATTTTAGGTTTAAAGGAGCGTGCGGCAGCGTATGACAGACAACTTCGCCCCAAAGCAGATAAGGCAAGCCGAAAGATGAAATATGTGGAGGAATGCGCCTGTGATTTAGCTGGCGGCAAGGACATTCGCATGTATGATCTTGCTGGGTGGCTGACTGCCATTTTCCATAGAGAACAGGAGACAGCTGACGGCTACGTGAAGCATTGGGAGAACGGCTATTTTGCAGTTAATATCTGCGATGCAGTTTTTTGCTTTATACGTGATTTTGGAATTTATCTTTATTTTATTTGGAAAATTATAAACGGCGATATGGCAGTTTCAGATTTTGTCTGGTATACAGCGATTGCAGCAAGCTGTCAAGAGGCATGCAGCGCACTTCTTGACAGCAGAGAAAAACTGGGACGGCTAAGCTTTGACTATTCGCGTCTTCGTCAGTTTCTGTACTCATGGGAAAAATCAGCTTTTCGTGGAACTATTTCTAAAAAAGACAACAGTATCAATGAAAAATCAGAAATAAAAGACAAGGCAGTGCATAAATTAGCAGGCGATGCAGTTGAAATTCGTCTGGAGCACGTAGGCTTCACCTATCCGGGAAGTACAAAACCTACCATAAAGGATATCAATGTCACGCTGCGCCAAGGTGAACGAATCGCACTTGTCGGTCTGAATGGTGCTGGTAAATCAACGCTTGTAAAGCTTCTTTGTGGACTGTATCGTCCAACGCAGGGAACGATTTTTATCAATGGAAGACCACAGGAAGAATATAGTAAAGAGGAATATTTTTCATTGCTTGCCGTTGTCTTTCAGGACGTAAAGCTTCTGCCTATGACTATTGCTCAGAATGTGGCATCCGATGTTGGAACAAACATTGACCGTGAGCGGGTGCGCGAATGTTTAAAGCTTTCCGGACTATGGCAAAAAGTTAGCAGCTTACCTAAAAAAGAAGATACACCGCTTGGCGCTAGTATTCTTGATGATGGAATCGCACTTTCCGGAGGAGAAAACCAGAAGCTTTGGATGGCACGTGCGCTCTATAAAAATGCACCGATGCTTCTTTTAGATGAACCGACAGCAGCACTCGACCCATTAGCCGAGCAGCAGATTTATCAGAAATATATGGAGATGGTGGAAGGACGAACATCATTATTTATTTCACATCGACTGGCAAGCACGCGTTTTTGTGACCGTATTTTGCTGTTAGAGGATGGTACGATCATTGAGCAGGGAACACATGATGAGCTGATTCGCTTAAATGGCCGTTATGCGCAGTTGTTTGAGATACAGGGAAAATATTATCGGGTAAACAAAGATGGTGCAGAGGAGGCGTGTGCATGAAGATGAAAAAGTCACAGTTTCGCGAGGATGCGGTAACGTATATTCAAATGATCCACCTTCTAAATGAATACAATCCGGGATGGAAGATCATTCTGATTGGTGTCTTGCTGGAAGGCATTTTCCCATTTATTGCAATTTTTCTCTCATCAATGCTGCTAGATGCACTCTATGCTGGACGTTCCATGCAGGAAATGGCACTGCTTGTTCTTGCAGGAACAGGCGCGAGCTTTGTCACAGCAATTCTTCGTCATCTTGTCACAAAAAAGAAAAATATTATGTGGTGGGGCATGCAGCATCGAATGACAGAACCCATCATGACAAAAACAATGCAGATGGATTATGAGCAGATCGGGGATGAGCGCGTGCGTACTCTTCGGGCACGCCAGGATGAGTACCGAAAGCGTGAGAAGGATGTGTTTGAGCGTTTTTTGACACAGCTTGAAATTCTTTTGACATCGGCAGTTCGTATGGCGGCAGCAATTATTACAATCGGTCCATTTTTTGCAAAACAGTTTTCAAAGACAGCTGGGACACAGGAAACGCTGTTTCGAATCATAGCAATAGCGGCACTGTTTGCTGTGTTGTATCTGAATCGTCGTTCTGTATTAGAGCAAGGCAAACGCCGTTTGGCAATCCACAATGAGCATGAAGATGAGAATCGTTTAAACAGCTATATGATGAATGAAGTTGTATTGTCCCAAAAGGCAGGAAAGGATATTCGAATTTTTCATCAGGAGCCGATGATGGAACATTACGGTGATCAGATGAATGCAAACTGGAGACGCATGACGCTTCAATATGCCAAGAATGATGTGTGTCATTTTGGGTTACAGGGAATGCTTTCCTCGTGTGTAGGCGGAATCATCTATCTGTATGTGGCGTTCTGTGCATACGGTGGGATGATTACAATCGGAAATGTCGTGCGTTATGCAGGTGCTGTGCAGCAGTTCATTCAGGGAATGACTGATTTGTTTGCAGGCTGGAGCAGACTGCATCATGACAGAATGCAGATGGATGAGTATCTTGAGTACATGGGTCTGCAAAATAAGATGAAAAAGGCGTCTCGCCCTGTTAGTTTGACTGATATGGAAAATCCGGAAGTTGAGTTTGTAGATGTATCTTTTCGATATCCAGGGACAGAACAATATGTGCTGCGCGACGTCAATGTAAAGATAAGTGCCAGAGAAAGTACGGCATTTGTAGGGCTGAATGGCTCAGGAAAAACTACATTTATTAAGCTTTTATGCAGGCTTTATGACCCAACTAAAGGACATATTCTCTTAAATGGAGTGGATATCAGGGAGTACGAAGAGGCACAGTATCGCAAGCTGTTTGCAGTTGTCTTTCAGGATTTTAAAATTTTTTCATTCAGATTTGGGGAGAACATTGCGGCAGGAGAAAAGGTAGATGAGGAGCGTGCGATGGATGCCATTCGCCGTGTGGATCTGATGCGCCTATATAATAAGATGCCAGACGGTTTAAATACTATGCTGAATAGAGATTTTTCTGAAACTGGCATGGAAATCTCAGGTGGCGAGGCACAGAAAACAGCGATGGCACGCGCTATTTATAAGGATGCGCCATTTGTTATTCTCGATGAGCCGACAGCGGCACTAGACCCGATTGCCGAGAGCGAGATTTACAGCGATTTTCATCGGATTGTGCAGGATAAAACAGCTCTGTTTATATCGCACCGTTTGTCTGCATGCCGATTCTCAAAGGATATAATTGTATTTTGCGATGGCAGGATTGTGCAGCAGGGAAACCACGAGATGCTGATCGGTAAAGAAGGGCTGTATCGCCAGATGTGGAATGCGCAGGCACAGTACTACGAATAAAAACGACTGAATCAGGTGAAAAACTTTTATTTACGGTGCCTGAATTGACGTAATGTTAATCTCGTGATATACTCCTACCGAAAGTTAGAAAACACTAATTAAAGTTTGGCATATGGAGGAAATTATGAGAATCAAAAAAGCACTTTTTCTTGGCACACTTTGTACAGCAGTTTCCGGTATGAGTTTGTTTGCGCAAGCAGGCGTTTCTTACGCAAAGAGCGCAGAGAAAACGACTGAGGCTGCAAGCAGCGAGGAGGCAGAATCCGAGGAGGAGACTAGTGAGGAGGTCACCTACCCAATTACCATTGAGCATGCATTTGGTGAGACTGTAATTGAGAGCAAACCAGAGCGTATTGCAACAATCGGTTGGGAAAATCAGGATACTCCACTTGCACTTGGCGTTGCACCAGTTGGTGTTTCAGCAGCAAACTACGGAATGGTAACAGATAACAATTTGCATCCATGGACAGATGAAGCATTTGCAGATCTTGGCGTAGAAAAGCCAGTTGTTTTTGATGATGTAGACGGACTTGATTTCGAGCAGATCAGCGATTGCAATCCAGATGTCATTTTGGCAGCATATTCTGGTATGACTCAGGAAGACTATGATACCTTAAGCCAGATCGCACCTGTTATTCCATACAAGGAGAAGGCTTGGCAGACAAGCTGGAGAGAGCAGACTATCGAGAATGCCGAGGGTATGGGCATGAAGCCGGAAGGCGAGAAGAAGGTAAAGGAAGTGGAGGATTTAATTGCAGAAAAGCTGGAAGAGTATCCACAGCTTGAAGGAATTCCAACTGCATTTTGTTGGATCAGTGCAGATGATTTCAGCACATTTTATGTATATCTTCCGACCGATCCGAGAGCAGCATATCTGTTAGATCTTGGTCTTACACTTCCAGAGAGTGTACAGAAGCTTGCTGGCGAGACGGATGATTTTAATATCACAGTGAGTCGTGAGAATGCGGATCAGCTTGATGATATTCAGCTTATGGTTGTTTACGGAGATGAGGATCTGTTGAAGTCTTTACAGGAGGATAAGTTAATGAGTCAGATTCCGGCAATCAAAAACGGTGCAGTTGCATTGGTTGACAGTACCTCTGCACTTGCAGGCGCTTCCACTCCGTCCATTCTTTCGATCCCGTATGAGATTGACGAGTATCTTCAGTTACTTTCTGATGCAGCGGAGAATATCAAATGAGAGACAGACGGTTCCTATTAACAGCAGCTGCTTCTATCATGCTTTTGCTGTTTTGTGTACTGGCATCGATAGCCTGCGGATCAAAATCCGTGGGCTTTCCCACTGTTATTCGAAGTCTTTTTCATTTGGGCGAGGAGACATTTGAAAACAATGTTGTGCAGGCGAGAATCCCAAGAACTGTGTTTGGCATTTTAGCAGGAGCATCGCTTAGCGTATCAGGCGCACTGATGCAGGCAGTGACAAGAAATCCGATTGCGGATCCAAGTATTTTAGGAGTCAATACGGGGGCTTCCCTTTTTGTTGTATGCGGAATCGCTTTTTTTCATATTAGTAAGGGCAGTCAGTATATTTGGCTGGCTTTTGCCGGCGCAGCTTTAACGGCAGTTTTAGTTTATGGATTGGCGTCCATCGGCGGAAATGGCGCTACACCGATTAAGCTGGCACTTGCAGGAGCGGCAGCAGGAACGGCGCTGCAGTCGCTTGTAAATACTGTTATGCTGCCTAGTACGCAGGTAATGGATCAATTTCGTTTTTGGCAGACAGGAAGCGTAGGTGGTGCAAACTGGGCAGATATTCGTCTTCTTTGCCCATATTTTATTGTAGGCTTTGTGGTTAGTATCTGCATGGCAGCACCTTTAAATACGTTAGCGCTTGGTGATGAAGCAGCGACAGGTCTTGGACTTAATGTGCCGCTTACAAGGGCACTTGCATCACTTGCAGGCGTGCTTCTTTGTGCATCGACAACGGCACTGGCTGGGCCAATCAGCTTTGTCGGTCTGATGGTGCCGCATTTGTTTCGCATGGTGCTTGGACCAGACATGAAAAAGATTCTTCCAATGTCAGCGATTGGCGGTGCAATACTTCTTTTGTTTGCTGACACGATGGGACGAATCTTAGGAAGACCAGGCGAGCTTGAGTCTGGAATAGTCACGGCACTTATTGGAGCACCTGTATTTATCATTATTATAAGAAAGGCAAAGGTAAAGTCACTGTGAAAAAGAATTTTGATTTCTCTTCAATGTCGGCTGTGGAGGCAGGATATCGCAGACGTCAGAGAAAAAGCACAGTGATTACACTTGTGCTTGCTGTACTCGTGCTTATGCTTGCTGCATTTATGATGCTTTACGGAAATACCATATATACTCCAAGACAAGTGTGGGATGCGCTAAATGAAGTAGAAGGCAGTGCTGTCTTTACGGTAAAGACGCTTCGTCTTCCGAGAATGTTGACAGCAATTTTGGCAGGCTTTGCGTTTGGTATGGCAGGAAATACATTCCAGCAGCTGCTTGGCAATCCGCTTGCCAGTCCGGATATCATAGGAGTTACATCTGGTGCGAGTGTTGCAGCCGTGTTTGGCATTCTTGTTTTAAAGCTTCCTGGCAGTGTTGTTTCACTGCTTGCAGTAGCATCTGGTCTTCTTGTTTCCTGTTTGATTTATCTTTTGGCACAAGGCGGCGGTTTTTCAAATGCACGTTTGATTTTGACAGGAATTGGTATGCAGGCATTTTTGAATGCAATTGTTTCATGGCTGCTTCTTAAGGCATCTGAGTATGATGTGGCAAGTGCGCTTCGCTGGCTGTCTGGCAGCTTAAATGGTGTTAAGCTGGAAAATGTATCTTTACTTGCTGTTGTTGTGATCGCTGCATCATGTATGATCTTTTTGTTAGATAAGCAGTTAGCAATGCTTCAAATGGGCGAAAGCCATGCAGTCACACTTGGCGTTAAGTCAAAGATGGTTCGTTTGGCACTCATTTTGCTTTCTCTTCTTCTTGTTGCATTTGCCACATCTGTTACTGGTCCTATTGCATCAGTAGCATTTCTGGCAGGACCGATTGCGGCACGTCTTTGCGGAGGCGGACGTACTAATATGCTTGCATCTGCACTTGTTGGAAGTGTTCTCGTGCTTGCATCGGATTTGATTGGTCAGTTTGCACTGCCATCGCGCTATCCGGTTGGTGTTGTTACAGGTATTCTTGGCGCACCATATCTGATTTTTTTGCTGCTTCGCATGAACAAAAAGAGTGAGACTGTGTGAGGGGACACTTCGTAAGGCAGTCAGCTTGAAAACAAAAAGAGGTAAAGGATTATGAAAAATATAGAACTTGCAGCAGATGCTCTCTTTGCAGGCTATGATGGAAAAACAATAGTTTCTGATGTTAGCATAACAATTCCGCAAAATAAGATCAGTG
Organism: Anthropogastromicrobium sp.; assembly: GCF_037349415.1. Lineage (NCBI taxonomy): Bacteria > Bacillati > Bacillota > Clostridia > Lachnospirales > Lachnospiraceae > Anthropogastromicrobium > Anthropogastromicrobium sp. The sequence goes on along the minus strand of NZ_JAXWCK010000041.1, from coordinate 2,924 downwards.
TCATTCTGGGAGCAAACGGATGTGGAAAATCTACTTTATTAAAGACTTTTGCGAAACTTTTAAAGCCAGAGCAGGGAAGCATTCTCTTAGATGGAAAAAGCATTTTTTACATTCCATCAAAGCAGATGGCACAAACGCTTGGACTTCTTCCGCAGTCACCAGTTGTCCCAGAAGGCATTAAGGTGACGGATCTTGTCGCAAGAGGACGCTTTCCGTATCGAAAGCTTTTGGGTGGTCTGCAAAAAGAAGATTTTGCAGCAGTAGAAGAGGCACTTGAGATGATGGGCATTACCGAGCTTGCAGACGCTTGTGTGGATGAACTTTCCGGCGGACAGCGTCAGCGTGTGTGGATTGCACTTGCGCTTGCACAGCAGACTGATATTTTGCTGCTTGATGAACCAACCACATATCTTGATATTGCTTATCAGGTTGAAATATTAGATCTTTTGATGGAATTGAATAAGAAACGAGGCACGACAATTTTGATGGTTCTTCATGATATTAATTTGTCTGCACGCTATGCTGATCATATTTTTGCCATGAGCAAGGGAAAACTTATCGCGCAGGGGGCACCATCAAAGGTTATTTCAAGAGAACTGATGAAAGAAATTTATGGTTTGGATTGTCAGATTATAGAGGATCCTATATCAGGTACACCATTGATTGTGCCTGAGGGACGCTATCATAAAGAGGCACAAAACGAAAAATCATTCTGTGCCTGAGAAATAGGAGCGAAACTTCCTTGGGGTAGTTTGGCTCCATTTTTTAAACATTGTTCTAAAAGCGGCAGGACTCTGGTAGCCTGTCAGCTTTGCGATTTCATCAACAGTTTTGTCGGTGTTTTTCAATAAAGAAGCTGCTTTTGTCATGCGAATCTGATTGGCGTAATCCCAGATCGTCTGCTGGTAAAGCTGCTGAAAGCCAGCCTTTAATTTTTGTTCTCCAATACCAAGTGTCTGGCTTAGCGCATAGATCGTAACAAAAGAATCGGCCTTTTCGCGCATAAGATCATGCGCTGCAACTATTTTTTTATAATCATCAGGCCGAATGAGAATTTGACGTTTTCCAACGAAGATGCGTTCCGACATTACATCAGTGCCAGTGAAGAAAAATTGTTTGAAGTCTGGGCGTATTAAAAGGGCAGTAAAGGAAGTGCTAAGAGCAAGCAAAAGCGCTGGTGTCATGGAACGTGATTCGAGCAAGCTTTGCACCTGTAAAATCAGGTCAGTCAGTTCCTTTGGGAGATGAATGTGGCGGACATTTTTGATCAAAAAGTCAAGAGAATCCTCAGAAGCACCTAAATATGGCAAAATTTTATGTTTCAAATAGTTGGTCTCAATTGAAATTTCCACTCCTTTAAAATGCTGTCCCTTTTTCCAACAGTTGATACCACCTCTTGCCTGCTCAATCGCAAGAAATGGCGATGGAATAGCAGACTGTTCCATACGATTTTCAACGAGAGAGTAGGTGATGCCCTCGTAAATAATACCAGCATGAAGATATTCAGTATTATATTGAAATTCAACAAGAAAATCCTCTGGGATGGTGTAATCACCGATTCCAAACTGAATGGAGTCCATGCGACCATAGGTATAGATAGAGCCAATCTGATCGTTTGCCCAATCATTTTCAGGCAAAGAAGCAGACCGGCGCTTTAGACCAATCTGTTTGTAAAAAATGGTTTGATACGAATCTGGATCCTTTGCCTGATGGTAGATCATTTTCCTAAATTTCCTTCCTTAAAGTGCTTTCTGCACAGAGCAATATACTTATCATTGGCGCCTAGTACCACCTGGGCGCCTTCTTTTATAATACCGTGATCATCGTAGCGGGCATTGCAGGTTGCTTTTTTGCCGCACCAGCAGATCGTTTTGATTTCCTTGATTTCATCAGCAATTTCCATCAAGCGGCGGCTGCTGGGGAAAAATTTATTCTGAAAATCAGCTCTTAGTCCGTAGCATAAGACAGGAATCTGCCAGGTATCTACGATATCAGAAAATAAATCAATTTGCTCTGGAGAAGCAAACTGTGCTTCATCAACGATAATCGCATTGTAATTTAATACACAGTCTGGATTTTTCGTAAACTCATCCAGAAATTCGTCAATCAGGCGGCATGTGTTTGAAAGACCAATTCTTGAAGAAACGGTGTGAATGCCATCTCTAGTGTCAGTAGCCGGTTTTAAAATCAGAGCGTGCTGCCCTCGTTCTTCGTAATTATATGCAACCATAAGTGCATTAGCGGTTTTAGAGGAGCCCATTGCTCCATAGTTAAATACAAGCTTAGCCATGTCTTTAGTTCCCTTCATAATATGCTGCTCCTAACTATACTCTGTTTTGCACGTGTGGTCAAGGGGAGAAGGGCTTTGATGTAAATATGTTACAGTTCATGGATAAGCCAATATTGCGGCCAAGCCCGAAGGTGAATGGATTTCACGAGCCGGACACTTGGAGCAGGTCTTTCAAAGTAATGTATGATAAGAAAGAACATAAAAGGAACCTGCGGAGTTTGGTCCGGCGACGAAACCATTGCACCTAAGGGCATTCGTAACATGACGCATGAACTGTAATGTGTGTATTGGCTTTTCCCAAACCTACCGAAAATATCACTTGTAACTTCTGCCCAAATTCGATATACTTTACACAGAAGAAACAGCATCTGCAAGTGCTGTTTGTATCGCATCATAAGGAGGAAGTATTATGGAACTTTTATTACTTGAGCCGGTGTTTAAGCAGATGATTTGGGGCGGAAGCCGTTTAAAAGATGATTTTGGCTATGACATTCCGGGAGATAATACAGGAGAGTGCTGGGCAATCAGTGCTCATCCGCACGGAGACTGTACAATTAAGAATACCGAGTATAAGGGAAAGACATTAAGCTGGCTGTGGGAAAATCACAGAGAATTATTTGGCAATGTACAGGGA
>NZ_JAXWCK010000040.1:0-14888 GCF_037349415.1 Anthropogastromicrobium sp. | reverse complement strand
GCCAAATACAAAGCCATCTGCTTCTTTTGCCTTTTCTACAAATTCATTTACGCAGTCATCACGAAATACACAGCCATTTCCCTTGCTACAGCCACCGCAGCCAATACAGTCACGAAGCGGTTCTGCACCAATCTGGAAAATTTCAGTATCAATGCCCTCTTCCTGCAAAGTCTTTGCAATTTCTTCAAGTGCCGTGTACGTACATCCCTTTAAATTGGAACTTCCATTTAATAATAAAACCTTCATATTTTCTAAATCTCCTATCAGTCATTTGTCTTCGGACATCTCCATGAATATCCTGCCTTATTCTCATTTTCTCTCATTGACTTATAGCCAGTCGTCTTTTCCTTGCCGCAAAGCTGTACCTTTGTAAAATCAAGCACAACACTCCAGTCCTGCTTGGTGTAAGCATGACCGCCCTCACGGTAATGAATTGCGCTATGTTCCTTGACACCAAGAAATTCGAATACTTCAGATGCTGCAAGCCACGAAACCTGTGTGCCAAATGGATTGATCCAGTCATCATCAAGACCTTCTACAAGAATCAGCCGTCTCGGCGCAACACACGCACCGAGGATATTCGCGTCAAATGGAATTTCATTTTCGCGAAAACGATTCTTTCCATCTGGTGTACCATAGTCTGCCACATTTTCCATCAGCCAGTATGGAAAACGCTCTTTATTTAACATAACACCAATACGCTCTGAAAGACCAATATTTTCTCCAAGACGACAGCCGCTTAAACGCATACTTGCCATACCGCCGCAGCCAGAGCCTGCCGGTGCTACAACTGCTGCACGCTCATCATAAATCCCGCAGCAAAGTGCTGCCTTTCCCATACGCGAGTGACCAGTCACAACTGTTTTTGTCACATCTATATCTTTCTGCGTTTCGAGCCAATCAATAACACGGCTTTGCAGCCATGCCCACATTGCAAGTGCCCGCCATGTGTAACCTGGGTACGCCTTTGCACAGCCACCTTCCCAGATTTTTTCTTTGTCATCCGGTGCTGCCTCAGCAATTTCAAAGCTGCAAATTTCAAAGCCCTGTTCAGCTGCCATGCTTATAATCTCCCCTGGCAGTGTGTCTGCTGCTGGAATTACAACAGGAATTAATTTTTCCTCACAAGGCATCACTGGACGATACACGTGTACATTAAAGAAAACAGGTGCTTTCTCACCCTGCGCGCAAAGACGAACTACTTTATGACAGACAGTATTTTGACATATTGTTTCATTTGACAACTCACTTACTGTTAATGTCTGTGGACGTCCCGGCATTTTGCCATAGTACATTTCACTTAACAGTTCTAGATACGCCTTTCGCTTTTCTTCCCACTCCGCCTTGGTACTCATAATGCTTCCGTCTGCCTTATAAAAAGGATTAGGGAGCTCCCAGGTCGGCTCAAAATGGATTTTCTCACTCATGGAAATCACCTCCCAAAATTGATTTTAATCTATTTTAGCCCTTCCTGACGCTCCCGTCAATTAATTATCTTATCTACTTTTTACTCTATTACATGTGGTTCAATTTCCTTCGGAATCAAACACTCATACTTTTCACCGTCAAGACGTTTATCAAACTCATCCCACGCCTTTTTAATCTCTTCTGGATGCTCTAAAAGTGTCTTAGCACTTTCTGCCATAACTTTTGCAGCAAAAATCATTCCCTTGTGAGCAATAGCTGACTTACCCTGTGCTGTCCACTGCCAGCTGTGCGCACCTGCACCATAGCTATAGCATGCTGTATTGACTGTAGCCGTTGGAATAACCCAGCTGACATCACCTACATCGGTACTTCCCATCTCACAATGATCGGTATGGATGGTTTCAACCACATAATCACAGATCTCGGAATTTTTAATATTTTCGCGAAGCTTCATAATATCAGCAATTCCAAATGGAATATCACTCAGCTGATCCTCAACTGAAAAGCTGTCCTTAAACTGCTTTGCATATGCACGCTCCTCTGCTGTATAAGTTGGAACTCCAACAGTCTGAAATGCCTTTGCAATAACATCCTCAAGTGCAAAGTTTGGAACAGTATTGCTTAAGCCCTCGTCAAACAACACTTCAAGTTTTGTATCAGTCATCAGTGCTGCGCCCTGTGCTATACGAACCACACGCTCATAAAGCTTCTTACACTTTGGATTTGTTGCAGAACGAATAAGATAACGCACCTCTGCCTCTGCCTGTACGACATTCGGAGACTTTCCTCCAGTATTAGTAATTGCATAGTGAACGCGGTCACTGTCCTCCATATGCTCACGCATATAGTTTACACCCACATCCATCAGCTCGACTGCATCGAGTGCACTTCTTCCAAGATGTGGTGCACCTGCTGCATGAGAAGATACGCCATGAAAACGGAAACATGCCTGAATGCAGCTCTGGCTGCTTCCAGTGCATACCATGTGGAAATTAGCCGGATGCCATGTCAATGCGATATCACAGTCATCAAACACACCGTCACGCGCCATATAAGCCTTTCCCGAACCGCTCTCTTCACCTGGGCAGCCAAAAATCTTTACTGTTCCGCTGCCGCCGTTTGCCTTTAACATTTCACGGTAAGCCATTCCTGCTGCAATTGCACCCACACCAAGCATATGATGACCGCAGCCTTGTCCCATACCGTCTGGATCTTCTGGATGATATGACGGGCAGTCTGCCTTCTGGTTCATGCCATAAAGTGCATCAAATTCTCCTAAAAAGGCAATTACTGGATGGCCGCTTCCCCAGCTTGCTTCATAGCCAGTTCCAGTCTTTGCAACATCTGTCTTTACTTCAAAACCATGCTTCTTTAAAAATTCAACATGTGCTGCGCTGCTTTTATACTCGCGAAAACCTGGTTCCGGAGTCTCCCATACCGCATCCGCAAGCGCACACAGCTCTTCTTCATATGGAATCTGCATATTCTTACTCCTTATATATAATGATGTTGGTAGCAAAAGGTGTTTTGACCCCTTTGATGCCAGATTGCTTTGTTTCACAAAAGCTTACGCAATTATCCCACCATGTGGCATGCCACTTTGCGTCCATTAATCTCCTTCATCTTCGGCATCTCATTTGCACACTTCTCATTCGCATACGGACAGCGCGTGCGAAATGGACAGCCGCTTGGCGGATTAATAGGGCTTGGCAGTTCTCCTTCAAGCATAATACGCTTTCTTGATTTTCCAACAAGCGGGTCTGGAATAGGAACAGCGCTTAACAATGCTTTTGTATATGGATGCATTGGATTTGCATATAATTCCTTACTGTCGCCCTCTTCAACAAGATGACCAAGATACATAACGCCAATGCGATCTGAGATATGCTTTACCATGCTTAAATCATGCGCAATAAAAAGATACGCAATGCCAAGCTCTTTTTGGATATTCTTTAACAGATTGATGATCTGCGCCTGAATAGAAACATCAAGTGCAGAAATCGGCTCATCACAGACGATAAACTCTGGATTAAGTGCCAAGGTTCTTGCTATTGAAATACGCTGTCGCTGTCCACCTGAAAATTCATGAGGATAACGGCGCACATGATCTGGTTTTAAACCAACAATCTTTAAGAGCTCCGCCACACGATCATCCTGTTCTTTTCTCGTCTGGTAAATATGATGAATTACCATAGGCTCACGAATTATCTCACCTACTGTCATTCGCGGATTTAATGATGCATACGGATCCTGAAAAATCAGCTGAATATTCTTTCTAAATTTCTTTAGCTTCTGTCCAGAAAGATGTGTGATATCTTCTCCATTTACAAGAATTTTTCCATCTGTCGGTTCATTAATTTTTACAATAGTTCTTCCAAGAGTAGACTTTCCACAGCCTGATTCACCTACAAGACCATATGTCTCACCTTTATGAATCTGAAATGACACATCATCAACAGCCTTTACAACCTGCTTTTTGCCCCAGGTTTTTCCTGCATTAAAATATGTCTTTAAATGCTCAACAGAGACGATCACATCACGCATATCATCTGCATTATTTTTTATCTCATTTTGTATTTCCATGCTGTGCCTCCTCCCTGTTCTTTTTTTCATTTAACCAGCAGGCACTTCTATGTGTATCACTAAAAATTGTCTCCACTGGCATTTTTGTCTTGCAAATCTTCATAGCCTCACTGCAGCGATCCACAAACGGGCATCCTGCCGGCGGCTTTAATAAATCCGGCGGTGAACCTGGAATTGGCGTAAGCTCCTTGTCATCATCCTCTGGATTATTGATACAATTTAACAATCCCTTGGTGTATGGATGATTCGGCTCGTAAAAAATCTCACGATCAGTTCCTGTCTCTGCCAGTCGTCCGCCATACATGATATTTATGCGGTCACAAAGGCTGGCAACGACACCAAGATCATGGGTGATCATGATGACAGCTGCTCCTGTCTGTCTGCTCATTTCCTGAATCAGTTCAAGCACCTGTGCCTGAATCGTAACATCAAGCGCAGTCGTTGGCTCATCGGCAATAATAAGCTTTGGCTTATTTGCCAGTGCAATTGCAATCACGATACGTTGTCTCATACCGCCCGAAAATTCAAACGGATACTGATTGATACGCTTTTCTGGCGCTGGAATACCGACCTGACGCATCAGCTCAATTGCACGTTCATTTGCTTCTTTCTTTGTCATTTTCGGATTGTGATTCAAAAGAGTCTCACGAATCTGCTTTCCAATAGTTAACACTGGATTTAAAAATGTCATAGGATCCTGAAAAATCATTGCCATTGTATTTCCACGAATCTCACGCATTTTTTTCTCATAGGAACGATTATCAGGAAAATCCTTTCTTGCAATTGACTCACCATTAAACACAATTTCGCCTTCATTTATAGAGCCATTTTGTGCCAGAAGGCCCATAACTGAATACATCGTAACTGATTTTCCTGATCCTGACTCACCGACAATGCCTAGAATCTCGCCCTCTTTTACAGAAAAGCTTACATCACGAACAGCCTGCACTGTTCCTTGATCAGTAGTAAAATCTACCCTAAGATGTTTTACATCCAATATTGTTTTCTTCTCTTCCATGATTCCCCCTTACTTCTTCTTGGGATCAAGCGCTTCGCTTAAACCATCGCCGATAAAATTCAGACTAAGCATTGTCAAACAAATTGCAAGAACTGGCCAGATGATCTGAATAGGCTGACTCTGAATCAGAGAACGCGCATCATTTGCCATTGTTCCCCAGCTTGCCTGCGGAATGCTGATTCCAATACCGACAAATGCAAGGAATGCTTCCGTGAAAATAGCATTTGGCACCATCAGTGTCGTATTGACAATAATCGGTCCCATACAATTTACAATCAGATGCTTAAACATAATACGCTTCTTGCTTGCACCGATTACATAAGCAGCCAATGCGTACTCCTGCTCCTTCAATGTCAAAATCTGTCCTCTTACAAGACGCGCCATACCAACCCAGCTGCTTATTCCAATAGCAAGCAGCATGGAGAATATATTAGAACCAAAAATCAGCATAATTAAAATAACATATAAAAGCGTCGGAACAGAATAAATAATATCAACAAGACGCATCAATATCATATCGACCTTGCCGCCAAAATAACCACAAATGGCACCATAAGCAACACCAATCACAAGATTTAATAATGCCGCTGCAAAACCAACTGACAATGAAATTCTTGCACCGTACATAATACGTACAAAAATATCGCGGCCAAATTTATCAGTTCCAAACCAGTGTGCCGCATTTGGAAGTGCATTTCTGCAAGTCAAATCCTGACCATCATATGTATATGGCGAAAACATTGGTGCAAAAATGGCAAACAAAATGACTACTGCCATAAAAACAAGGCTGACTAACGCCAGCTTATTTTTCTTAAAGCGACCCCAGGCATCCTGAAAATAAGTTTTGCTCTCCACTGCCACAAATTCGGAGTCTTTTTCACTATCATCAAGACGCGCAAACTCAGAATCTTCAATATCCTGACAGAATATTTTTTCCATAAGTAATTCAATTCTCCCTTCTGTAAACTTACTTCAAGCGGATTCTCGGGTCCATAAGCGCAGTAATCAAGTCGGTAACGATATTACAGATAATGATAAATGCGCCATAGAAAATTGTCAATGCCATAATCATTGTGTAATCACGGTTGCTTACGCTTGTTACAAATTCTGCACCGATTCCAGGAACAGAAAACAATGTTTCTACAACAAATGAACCAGTTAAAAGTGTTGCAAGAAGCGGACCGGCATATGTGACAACTGGAACAAGAGCATTTTTAAGCGCGTGGCGAATGATAACCATAACCTGTCCTGTTCCCTTACTTTTTGCAAGCACCATGTAATCCTGCTTCATAACCTCAGTCAAACTCGTTTTTGTAAGACGAGAAATCATCGCAATCGGAGAAAGTGCCAGTGCCGTTGCCGGCATAATATAATGACGCCATGTGCCCAAACCTACGATTGGAAGACAATGAAGCACCACTCCAAAAAGAATCATCATAAGCAGCGCCAGCAAAAAGCTTGGCACACTGACACCAATTGTTGCTATAAAAGCAACTGTATTATTTACCCACTGATGCTTTGAAAAAGCGGAAATTGTTCCTAGTAAAATTCCAATAGCGAGTGCAATGCAAAAAGCAGCCAGACCAAGACTTGCTGTGTATGGAATACCTGCCATAATAATGTCAGATACAGCCTTTCCTTTTCTGTTTAATGATGTTCCAAAATCACCCTTTACTGCATTTTGCAGATAGCGTACATACTGCTCTGTAACAGGCTTATCAAGACCATACTGCTCAACTAACTTTTCCTTTACATTTGCCGGAAGCTTGCTCGTTTCTCCGGCAAATGGAGAACCTGGAATGGCATGCATCAGAAAAAATGTGATTGTCGCAAGGGCAAATAGTGTGATTAAACCGATTACCAGTCGTTTTCCAAAATATTTTGCCATCAGTTTTTCCTTTCTTTTGTCAGATATTTTTCAAACCAATCTGTCATTTCTTTTAAACGGCGCATTCTGTGAAGCGGTTTTCCATTTCTGGAAAGTCCATGATTCTCGCCTTCAAACAGACACATTCTCGCCGGCACACCATAAAATTTAACAGCTGTAAACATCTGAATGCCCTGATCCAGCGTACAGTTGTAATCATTCATTGAATGAATAAACAAAATTGGTGTCTTTGCATTGCAGGCATATTTAAGCGGTGAACAATCCCACATTTTTTCCATACCATTCCACGGTGTTGCCAAAATCTCATTCTGATCAAATGTTACGCCAATTTCACTGCATCCAAAATCAGATACCCAGTTTGATACAGAGCGCTGAGACGCAATCGCTGCAAAACGATCTGTGTGACCTTCAATCCAGTTACACATAAATCCGCCGTAGGAGCCTCCTGCTGCGCCAATTTTTGCAATATCTATCTGTGGATATGCAGCCAGTACATGATCAGTAAATTCCATCAGATCCTCATAATCAATTGTTCCATATTTGCCTCTTAAATCAGCAAACGCTTCGCCGTACCCTTCGGATCCTCTCGGATTACAGAAAAAGACAAACCAGCCCTTTGATGCCCACACCTGCATCTCATGGAAAAATACTTCTCCATATGTGCATCTTGGGCCACCGTGAATCTCTAACACTCCCGGATAACTCTTTGACGGATCGTAATCCTTTGGCTCAAGTACCCATCCATCAATTGTCACACCATCCTTATCTACAAACGGCATATGTTTTGCCTTTGAAATGAAGTGAGACTCTATATATGTGTCATTAAATGATGTTTTCTTTGTCACAGTACCATCTTTATACTCATAAATCTCGCAGAAGCCATTTGCCTTCATAGCAGCAAACGAAAGCTTTCCTTTTCCTGATGCTATCTCACAGACAAGACCATCCCATGCACATGCTTCGTTTTCTTCATATGAACCAGCTGCATCTCTCTTATAAGAAACAATGCCATCCTTATATCCATGCTGTGCAATTGCATAGATTGTACCATCCTTTGCCACAACAAGACTCTCACCATGACTATACTGGCAGTCTGTCATAATGTCTACACCAAGCAGACAGTCCACCTGTACCTTCTTTACAGGCTTTTTCAGCATTTCATCATACTCATAAATATCATGATATTGACCTTCTCCATATGGCTTTCCATCAGTTGCCGTAATCACAATCTTTCCATCTGCAAAAACAGCTCTTGATATCATCAGATTTTTCTGCTCCACAAGTGTTGTAAGCTTCTTTTCTTTTATGTCATAAAGGAGCACTGAATCTGTCTGATCAATCAAATTTTCCCACTCTTTGCCAAGAATCAAAAGTGCTTCATTTGACACACAGACAGAAGCCGTGTCAAAATTTTTTGCTGTCAGCTTTTTTAATGTACCTGTTTTTTCCTCATATAGATAAAGACAGGTGCGCACACCAGAGATAAAGCCACGTCCATTGCCCCATACAGGAACTTCATCAATTACATGATAATCTTTTTCTTCTTTTCTTAGCTTTTCATCAGCGTCTAGTGGAAGTGAATTTCTATTTTCTTCTATTCCCATACAATACAAGCCATCTGAAAGCTTCTTAAAAAAGGATACAGACCTTGAAACAGAAAACGCCTGCTTTGCCTCTCCGCCATGAATATTGATGCGGTAAAACGTCGTTTTCTCTTCCAAATCATCCTTTTTTTCGCTGCGCTCTGATACAAATAAAATTGTCTGCTCATCTTCCCAGATAAAATCACCATCTTTGCCAGATGATGTCAGCTGAACTGCTTCCTTATTTTCTTCCATGATCCAAAGATTTTTACTATACTTATTATTTTCTTTATCTGGCTGTACAATCGTAAATGCAAGTGTCTTCTCATCAGGGCTATACTTTAAACTGGATGGACTTTTTATTTCATTAAAATCTTCTATTAAAATAGGTTTTAATTGATTCATTTTTTTCCTTCTTTTCTCTTAATATTTTTCATATGCAAAGGGGGATGGCGCCCTTGCGTTCATCCCCCTTCACTGGAGTTTTCACGTTTCTAAGCTACATTATTCTGTAACTGTTGTATACGCAAAATATGGATAAATTCCATTCATGGTCTGACCTTCTACGTATGTCTGAACCAATGCCGGATCATTAAAGTTGAACAGTGGAATGACATATACATTCTCTTCAACAAGATAATCCTCTGCCTCATGAAGTGCCTTCATATATTCAGAACGATCTGAAATCTGACGCGCATCTTCGATCATCTGATCAAACTTCTCATCATTAACTGCCGGAACTACCTGCATACCAGTTGTCCACATCTCCAAAAACTGAATCGGGCTGTCCTCTGCGGAGTATCCATAACGGCAGATCTCAAAATCACCCTGATCAAGCTGATCATAGTAAACACCTGACTCAACACACTCAAAATCAACTTCTACGCCAACAGCCTCCCACATCTGCTGCAACATAGTTGCCACATCACCGTGGATTCCATTGTTTGAATACTTATAAGTAATATGAAGCGGATTGCTCTCATCATAGCCAGCTCCTGCAAGAAGCTCCTTTGCCTGATCTGGATCATATGTCAATGTGTAGCCGTCTGCATCACCCTCTGCACGGAAGGTATCAGTGTCACCTGCAACGCCCTCTGGAACGAATCCATTTAATACTGGATAGAAGCTGTCACCGCCAAGAACATCTACCAGAGATTCCTTGTCAATTGCAAGCGCTAGTGCACGGCGCACATCTACATTCTTTGCCCATTCAGGACCAGTCTCTGCTGAGTTGATTGCAAGATAGTAGTTTGAAGACTTCGGTACCATCCACAGTTCATCTGTTCCCTCATAATTTAATGCAGTATCAGTGGAAATTCCAAGAGCTACATCAATCTCACCAGTCTGATAAGCAAGTGCCTGTGCATCCTTATCTGCCATGCAAAGGAAGGTGATCTCATCCATTGTCACATCATCTGCATTTAAATAATTTTCATTCTTGTCAACAACAGCCTTCTCAGTCTCGTTGCACTCTGACAGTGTATACGGTCCTGTTGTTGGATAACCTCCCTCAAAGGCCCACAAAGAATCATGCTGTACGGCAAAATCCTCACGAACCGGCAACCATACGTTCGCGCACATCAAACCAGTCAGATATGCACATGGTGTCTTTAACTTTAACACAAGTGTCTGATCATCTGTTGCTTCAATTCCAACTGAGCTGTGATCAGCTGTTGTACAGTCGAAAGACTCACCCTCTTCCTGAGCAGCGGTGCTGTACTCCTCTGCACCCTCAATGAAGTTTACGAAATCATTGATTGCCCAAGCATTGTCTGCACCATAAGAAAGAGCTCGCAGATAGGAGTATACGAAATCATTTGCCATAACCTGCTGTCCATCACTCCACTTTGCATCTGGTGAAATGTGGAAGGTATATGTCAAACCATCATCTGAAACCTCATAGCTTTCGCACAGTTCATTCTGAACATTTCCATCTGCATCCTTGCGGAACATTCCAGCATACAGATGATCCAATACATAGTTGTTTGCAGTCTCAGTATTTAATGCTGGGTCAAATGTGGTAAACTGAGCACCCACTGCAACATTCAGTGTGCTTTCAGCGGTTTCATCTGCTGCTGTCGGTACTGCTGGCAAAATGGATGTTACTGCCAGAGCTGCTGCCATTAACTTTGCATATGTTTTCTTCATAATCCTACCTCTTTCTGCGTTCCTGCTCTCGTGCATTTTCTGTCTGAAGATTTTCATTTCTACAGATTTCTCCATGCTGCTATACATTGAGTATGTATATATGCGTGTTTTATACAAGAACGACTGTAGCTATTCTAGTTCTCAAATGCTCTCTTGTCAAGCTAAATCTTAATAAATCTTAAAATTTTTTTGTCAATTTTTGAAAAAACCTTTTTTATTTTATTGCCCGACCGAAAATTTCATGATATAATTGCTCTCAGTGCTCTGAATGGACGCATTTTTTGCGTTTCAATCCGTGCCTTAAAGAATTGGCCGTTTTGCGGCGGAATGGAGTTTTTCATGAAAGATAAAAAGAAAATTGGACTGATTCTAATGTATCTGTCCTTCGGCATTGTCATGGCCGGTCTCGGTGCAAATGATGCCCTGCGTGGTGTATTCTCACCTATTTTTAAAGATCACTTTACTCTTTCATCCGTGCAGATTTCAATGATTATTGTCATGAGCTATGCCGGAAATTTGATTTTCCTTTGGGCTGGTACACGTCTTGCTGACCGCTTCGAAAAGAAAAAAGTTATGATGGGCATTTTACTTATCTGGATGGCTGCACTGCTTGTCTATGTGACAACAGATAACTACTATGTATTGCTTATCACCATGCTCTTTACTATGGGTGCATCCACATTAATGAACACAATGATTAATCTTTTTGTTCCTATGTACTTCGCCGCTCCTGGTCTTATTGTCAATACACTGTTTTTTGTTCAGGGTATTGGAACAACAGGCAGCCAGATGATTCTAGGACAGGTTGCGACTGGCTTTCCCTGGTGGCAAAAGACGAACCTTTTACTGTTTAGTCTTGGCCTGATCGGTCTTATTCTCTTTTTGTTTGCTGGCAAAAAGGCTGTTGTTTTAAAGTCCGAAACAACCGATGCAAAAAATGATTTTGATTCTGCTTCTAAAGCAAAGGTTCAGATGAACAGCCCTATTCTTTGGCTTCTTGTTCTTGTCTTTGGCTTCTATTTCATTGGTGAGCACGGTGTATTGAACTGGCTTCTTCTTTATTGTAAGGATCAGTTTGGCATGGATTCTAATCAGGCATCCATCTACTTATCTATGTTCTCTGGTACCATGATGGTCGGCCGTCTTGTTATGGCTCCTCTCGTTCAGAAATGGGGACCTTCACGAAGCATTCAGATCTTTGGTGGAATCGGTACTGTTTTGTATGCAGTTGGTATTTTCTGCGGAAAGCCTACACTTATGTTAGTTGGTATTTCCGGTCTGTTTGTATCTATCCTTTATCCAACCCTTCTTTTGTTTGTACAGCAGTATTATCCATCTTCCATTGCCTCTACCGCAACAGGAACTATTATCAGTATTGCAACAATATTTGATATTGCTTTTAATCTGCTGTTTGGAAAGATCATTGATCAGATGGGCTATCATCTTGGATTTATGATTCTTCCTGTATCAATGATTATCTTCTATCTGATCGTAAACTTCTTAATTAAAAAATATAAGCCACTTCGCAATCTTGGCGAAGCTTAAAAAAATAAGCTGTGAAAAATGATTTCTCATTTTTTCACAGCTTATTTTTATTGGATCAAAAGGTATTTTGCCCCCAACTGATATCCACGAATTGCTCCGTTGCTATGGAGCTTTTGACCCTGGTATCATATCATTTTATCAAACACTTCATATGATTTTGGACTTGAGTAGTAATATCCCTGAATCTGATCACAATTCATATTTTGCAAAAATGCTGCCTGCTCTTTCTTTTCAACACCTTCTGCGACAACTTTCATATTTAATCCATGCGCTAATGCAATAACATGCTGAATAATCTGATCACCGCTTTCATTTCCAATGTAGTCAATCAGACTTTTATCAAGCTTAATCACATCAAACGGTAAAACATTCAAGCTAGTCAATGATGAAAATCCAGTACCAAAATCGTCCATGTGAAGCTTAAAGCCAGAAGCAACAAGCATATCCACAAGAGCTTTGATCTGAATACTATACATCGCAGCAGACTCTGTCAGCTCAATAGGAACACAATCAAATGGAATATTATTTTCCTTTACAATACGTGTATAATTTTCAACTAATCCCTCATGATGCAAGCTTGCACGCGACAGATTTATTGAAATCGGGAAAAATGCTTTTCCCTGCGTCAGTCTTTCTTTTTGTATCTGGCATACCTTCTTAAACACATACTCATCAAGTCTTGTAATAAGTCCATCTCGCTCAAAAAGCGGAATAAATGCTCCCGGCGATACCATGCTGCCATCTTGCTTGCGCCAGCGAATAAGCGCTTCTGCACCTGCAATCTTTTCTGTCTGTACATTATATTTTGGCTGAAACCATACTTCAAATTCTTCATTTCGCAGCGCATTTTCAAAATCATTTTCCATCATAACTTCTCTTATATGCTGCTGACCAAGCTGATCATCGTAATACGCAATGTTCTTTTCATAATTTAATTGAATGCTCTTCATTGCCATAATTGCTCTGTCACAGATTTCTGAAATTGAGATACTTTTATCTACATCCTTATATACACCGTACTTTACAAGCAAATTGGCAATTGGTGCATTTTCTGAAATATACTTTACTGCATTTTCCAAACGCTTTTCAAAATCGTTTTTAGAAATAGATGTAAACATAACAAACTGATCGTCACTGTAGCGGGCAGCTAAACCATCTGTCAAAGCTTTACTCATTATTTTTGCAAGATATCGCAAAATATCATCACCAACACGTATGCCATAAATGTTGTTTATCAATTTAAAGTTCTTTACATCTGCCATAATAACCGCATATGACTGATCAGGCTTATATCTCATTAAAATACCTGCATGGTAGTAAAACGCAGACTTTGTGTACAGACCAGTTAAATCATCATACTCAATTGCACTAAGTGCCGCAGCAGATTCCTTTAATTTAATTACACTATTTATTCTTGCCTTAACAACTCGCTGATTATATGGCTTCGGAACAAAATCTGATGCTCCTAGCTCCAGACACCTTGCTTCATCTTCCTGTCTTCCGCTTCCTGTCATGACAATAATCGGAACTAATGCCAATATCGGATTTTTCTTTGCCTCTTTCAAAAACTGAAAACCGTCACAAACAGGCATAAACATATCAAGAAGCACAACTGACAGTTCGGCATAATGTTCTTCTAACAGCTTTAAGCCAACTGCACCATCCTCAGCACAGAGCACATCATATTGATCACACAGCAAGTCTTTCAAAATCTCACGATTTAATTCATCATCCTCTACAATTAAAATGCGACGCTTTGATAAATTGCTTCCTGGTGAAACAATCTCCTGCAGCTGGCTACGCTTAATATCTGCATCTTCATTTGCAAATGCAAGAACAATCGTCTCAAATGAATCGGCAGATCCTACCCTTGCACATTTTATATAGTTGTAATGAATTTCTCCTGTTTCTTTTTTTTCACTGCGATAATGAACCATAAATTGAGGCACACGCTTTAAATGCGCGCAAAGTGATTCAAAATTCATTGCAAACTCAAGCTTATACTGATCCTGTGGTAGCACATTTTCTTTAACATAAGACTTGATTGCAGATGTATAAATTGTATCCTTCATACGTGTCATCTCATCTGCATTCTTACTTTCCAGATACATACTGACTTGCTGCGTTTTTCTGTCTACTGAGTAAATACTTCTGTAATCGCTTCCAAGTACATTAATTATGCTTGTCAGTCCCAGACCTTCCTTATTAGCTGGAAGCGGTTCATTAACTGCCTTTTGTCCATCTTCTGCGGCAAATCCAAATATAAGTGCATGTCCATGCGTGCCATCTGGCAAATCCATATCTACCGCATCTACAGTCTCATAATGTCCACTCACAGGATCTATATATGTTTTTGGCCCCTCTATCTTATTATAAATCGGACACATCGCACATGGCACCTCTTGATTCATTAGGCACCTATAGCACTTTTCTTCCTTTTTTATCCGTGGATACATGTGTTCGGCAACTGTATTGAAGCCAACAATATTATAGTTATCATCAACTATATACATTCCTGATGCATTTTGTCCCATTCCTTTTCCTTCCAAGTCAGTAACTATTCCGTTCTGCATATAAGAGAACATATTTAGTATAAGGGGCATTTTGACAAAATGCAACTCTTTTTTCCTGTTCAAGCTCGTTATAAAATTTTTAGGCGAAAACCCAGGGGCTTGCCCCTGGGATGAAGCCAAGA
>NZ_JAXWCK010000039.1:0-49388 GCF_037349415.1 Anthropogastromicrobium sp. | reverse complement strand
CATTGTCCGATAATTGCAAAAAGTTTCTTGGCTTTCCCGCCCGACTTTTGTAAAGTGTTTGCCAAGACCGGCTACAATCGAGCCAAATCCGAGCATCAGCGGAATGGTACCAAGCGCAAAGAAAAACATCGACAGCGCTCCGGTAAATGGATTGGCAGAGGCTAATGCAACGATCTGCATCGACTGCAGAGGACCACAAGGCATCAGGCCATTAAACAAGCCGATGATAAAAGGTGTTCTGCGCCTGTGGGAAGCATTACTTCTCTTTGAAATTCCTTTTGAAGCATCTTTTTGCTTGCCTTTTTGAAAAAGTGGCATAGAAATTCGCAGGTGAAAACGGCGCAGTCCTGGAAAAAGACCGAGCATGTTAATTCCCATCACAACCATCAAGGCACCAGCAAGCAGTTTTAAAAGACCTTGAAAAAACGATGAAGTTTGCAGCGTTCCTGCCATTCCAGTAAACGCACCGATGCCGCCGAGTATTCCTCCGATTATCGTGTAAGAAATAATACGTCCGGCATTATAGGCAGCTGCATTTTGAAACATCGCACGAGATACGTTCGCAGATGGCTCAGAATCTTTTTGCAGCGTTTGTGACAGATTAATGCCGCCGCACATTGCAATGCAGTGAACCGAGGTAATCAAACCGATCACAAATAGCATGCCGTAGCCCATTTGCGCATCCGCTAACGAAGCTGGTGCCAAGTAATTTAAAATACCAAAATGCCGTAAAAGAAAATAAAGAATCACAATGATGTCAAGTTCGCGCAAAGTCTGGTTGACTATCTTTGCGCGCGATGTTTTTTGAACCGAAGCACTATAGCCTAGTTCATCAATTAAGCCTTGAATTTGCTTGAGTGAGATAACAGATGAATCATACAAAATGTCTGCTGTTTCAGTCTCATAACTGACAGCAGCCTGTGTGATTCCGGGATGTTTTGTTAGAGCATTTTGGATTCGTGTTTGGCAATTGATACAGGTCATTCCATTGATGTATAATTTTGCATGTTCCACTGTTTTGTCCTTTCCTGTAACAAAGATAAAGTTGATTTTAAGAAAAATCAATCAAAGCAAAAACTGTTATGATGAAGTCTCCACGCCCATGCGGTGCATAGCTCCTATGGACGTGGTATCAAAAGCGGAGCTTCGCTCCGAAAATACACACTAAAAGCTATGACCGATGTTTGTAAAGTTTTTGATGCCGTGCTACTTACGTCTCTCGAACGCAGACAAATGAACCTATCGCTAGCCGTGCATACAAAGGACTGTTCACGAAGCCTGCAAGCAGATGAACTGGCTCAATACGTTGGTTTTACCGAAGATGAAGTAAAAAAACTCTGCGAAAAGTATAATAGGGATTTTGATAAAGTAAAAAAGTGGTATGATGGTTATTTACTTAAAGGAATTTAAGGGAAAATAGCGTGCAGAATGCCTTTGCATGGGCACATAAAGTTTATTCACTATTTTTAAACATAGCGATAAGTTCAGCACTGCTTTCTTTCATGCCACGTCTGAGCCATTCTATAATCCAAATTAAGACGTTCTGCTTCCTGACGCAGGACGTCTTCTTTTGTTTGATAATTACGATAAAAGGATGCACGGCCAACCTCTGCTTTTGCTGTCAAACGGCTGATTGTAATGGAATCGAAATTATCAACTCACATCATTTCAAGTAATGTTTTAAGAATCTGACTGCGTACATAAGAGATTACTTCATACCAGGCTAATTGACGTGGTACAATTGACATGGTACAATATAGTTAATTATGAAGGTGATGAAGGGAGGATTACTATGGAAAAAAATTCTTCAAAAAAGAGTGATATCAAGATCTCTTTACTTGGTCTTTTGATAGGTATTAGCTTGATTGTTGCTGGAATTTATGGCATCGTTTCTAATAAGATTGAAAACCAAGAGTACAAAAATTCCACTGATATCAGGACTGTTAATGCTGTCGTTGAGGAATGTCGCCGAAAGGATGAAAAAAATGATGCTGATATCTTAATCCGTTCAGAATACAATACAAAGGTTTCCTTTGTTGTTGACGGAACAATTTACAAAGGAAGGACTTATTTTGTTTTCGGTCAGAACGAGCTAAAAAACAGCCTGCCATTTCAGGACAAGATTCGCAGAGGCGATGAAGTTTCAGTTGAAGTTTATCGCACATCAAAGGGCAGCTATAAGATTAAGCCCGACAATGATATTATTACTTTTTTACTTTGCTGCATGGCGATTCCTGTTGGCGCAGTTGTTGTTATAATCATGGTTTTGGATATTTTCAAACACGCATCTGTCAAAAGAACCTAACCGATACATTCACAGAAAAGAGGTGCTAGAATGAAACTTGTAGAAAAAATAAGTCGGAAATTTTCTAAACACGAAAAACAATATGATTCAAATTATGAAGAACCAGTGATACGATGCAGTATTTGTACAGGAGAGCAAGTGGCAGGATTTCTTAATTTGAGTACGGGAAAATTTGAGGAAGTCATGTTAATTAGGACTTCACAGGATTTGGAAAATTTTCAGAACGAATATGGTATAACAGGAACAATTAAAAAGATTTATTAAGATCTGAGAATGTGGATGTGCCGTTGATGTACGAAAAGAGAATAGACCATGTAAGCGTGATGGCGAAGGAAGATTAGCTATCAAAACAATAAAACCGAGTTTGCGAGGAGAGTTATGATTAAGACTGTAGCAATTGTGAGCCTTTCAGCAGGAACGATAGGTGAAGATTTTGTAAAGCATGAAGTTAATATAGGGCTTAAAAGATTAGAACAATTTGGATTGAATGTAAAAATTATGCCCCATGCAATGAAGGGGATTGAGTATGTAAAAAATCATCCAAAGGAGAGGGCAAATGATCTTCTTGCAGCAATATGTGATGAAGAAGTTGATATGATTCTTTGTGCTATTGGAGGAGATGATACATATCGACTTCTTCCATATCTGTTTAAAAACAATGAACTTAAAGAAGCTATTGAAAAAGCAAAAAAGAGAAAAATATTGCTTGGATTTTCAGATACTACAATGAATCATCTTATGCTGCATAAGTTGGGATTTGGGACATTTTATGGTCAGTCATTTCTGACAGATGTATGTGAAATGGAAGATGATATGCTGCCTTATACAAAGAAGTTTTTTGAAGAATTAATCAAAACAGGAAACATCAAGGAAATTGTACCGAGTGATGTGTGGTATGAAGAGAGAACTGATTGGTCCGAAAGTGCAGTTGGTACTGAAAGAACAAAACATGAAAATGAGGGATTTCAACTTCTTCAAGGAAAGCCTGTTTTTGCAGGAAAGATTCTGGGAGGCTGTCTTGAAAGTATGTATGATATATTTGATAACAGCAGATATCCAGATACCATTTCTCTATGCGAAAAATACAATCTTTTCCCTAGTTTAGAGGACTGGAGGGGGAAAATACTTCTTCTTGAAACAAGTGAAGAACAACCGGATCCTAAGCACTACAGAAAGATGGTAGAGACCTTAAAAAAGGTGGGAGTCTTTGATGTGGTTTCAGGCGTGATATGCGGTAAGCCAATGAATGAACTCTATTTTGATGAATACAAAAAAATTATTGTAGATGTAATAGATAATCCCAATATCTCAGTTGTTGCAAACATAAATATTGGACATGCAACACCAAGATGTATCATTCCATTTGGCATAGAGGCTGAGGTGGATGCAGTAAATCAGAAAATCAGATTCGCTTAATATCAAGCCCAGTGCAATCAGCCTATAATTATTGCATAACGAAATATAAAACTTACGTTTTGGAGAAAAAATAATGAATAGGGATTTATCAAAAGGATCTGTTGTAAAGTCAATGCTTTTATTCGCCATTCCAATGATACTTGGTGATCTGCTTCAGCAATGCTATAATATTGCAGATACACTTATAGTTGGACAGTTTCTTGGGGAAAAGGCACTTGCAGCAGTAGGTTCATCATTTACGCTTATGACGTTTATAACGTCAATTATTCTTGGTCTGTGTATGGGAAGTGGTGCATTGTTTTCTATCAGATTTGGGCAGAGGGACGAAAATGGTCTTAAAGAGGATATCTGCGCATCTTTTTTCTTTATTACTGCTGTGACGATATTACTTAATATTATTGCCTATATTAGCCTTAGTGGGCTTCGAACTTTTCTAAGAGTTCCGGATGAAGTGTGGGGTGACATGAAAGAATATCTGTTTGTAATCTTTATGGGGATTCCGGCAGTTTTTTTATACAATTACTTTGCCTCATATCTTAGGGCAATAGGTAATTCTGTTATACCACTTGCATTTCTGGCAGTGTCATCAATACTCAATATTATTCTTGACCTTTGGTTTGTCATTGGCTTGAAACTTGGAGTGGCAGGAGCAGCGCAGGCGACAGTGATTTCACAGTATCTGTCAGGTGTTGGCATAATGGTTTATACACTTATGCGTTATAAACAGGTGTGTGCAATCTGGAAAATCAGATATCTGAAAAAAGAACGAATCAGAGAAATTATTTCTTTTTCAATGCTGACATGCATTCAGCAGTCTGTAATGAATCTTGGAATACTTATGGTACAGGGGCTGGTAAACAGCTTTGGAACTGTTGTCATGGCAGCGTTTGCGGCTGCTGTAAAGATAGATGCTTTTGCATATATGCCTGTGCAGGACTTTGGAAACGCATTTTCTACATTTATTGCACAAAATTATGGAGCAAAAGAAAAGAAGAGAATACAGCAGGGGCTAAAAGCGGCGGTTCGTATATCTGCAATTTTCTGTGTAGTGGTATCAGCGTTTGTGTATATATTCGCAAAACCACTTATGATGATATTTGTGGATGCAAAAGAAACGGCTATTATAATGGAAGGAGTCCGTTACTTGCGCATAGAAGGTGCATTTTATATTGGAATCGGATGGCTGTTTTTGCTGTATGGTCTGTATCGTGCTTTGGGCAGACCGGGAATGAGTGTAGTACTTACAGTATTTTCACTTGGAACACGAGTGGCGTTGGCATATATATTGTCTGCAATACCGGCAATAGGTGTGGTTGGCATCTGGTGGTCAGTTCCAATCGGATGGGCGCTGGCAGATATTGTGGGACTGTTGTATTATAAAATCAAAAAGCAAAATTTGGTGGAAAAAGAGCCTGAGATGTGATAGAGTTATAAAATCAAAGGAGTATTATTATGCAGACGTCCAAAGAGTTTTTACGTATTTTTCTTGATATGGGTGAAGCGCTGTTAAGCAGCGGTGCAGAGATTTTTAGGGTGGAGGATACGCTGAATCGAATGGGATATGCCTGTGGTGCTACACAGATGAATGTTTTTGTAATTACATCTAGTATCGTTATTACTATGGAATTTCCAGGAGAAGGAGCGCGGACACAGACTAGGCGGATCAGGGAAAGTTATGGAAATGATTTTACCAAACTGGAGCAGTTAAATGACTTGAGTCGCCGTTTCTGTAATCATCCCATTCCAGCAGCAGAGCTTAAGAAGGAATTTGATGAAATTAACATAAATAAAGCAAAACAGTTGTGGAAACTTATGGGAAGCATTTTGGGGGCATGTAGTTTTGCTTTTTTTTATGGCGGAAGTTTTCTGGATGCTGTTGCAGCAGGACTTGGTGCTGTTTTGATCTGGGGATTACAGAAATATCTTCGTCCAGTGTGCATGAATGAAGTGACTTTTCAGTTTGTGGCGTCTTTTCTTACGGGTTGTGCGATCTGTTTATTAACTTTGCTGTGTCCATTTCTTAGCATGGATAAGATTATGATCGGTGACATTATGCTTTTGATTCCGGGGCTGATGTCAACAAACGCAATTAGAGATGTACTTATTGGTGATACACTCTCCGGAATCATACGCCTGATTGCTGCGTTACTCCTTGCCGCGGCACTGGCACTTGGATTTATGGGAGCAGTTATTTTATTTGGGAGGTTTTGACTTTGAATGAAACACTCATTGTACAATTAATTACCGGAGCTATTGGTTCTGTAGGATTCGGAATCCTTTTTCATATGAAAAGAAAATATTTGCCTTTGGCAGCAGCCGGCGCTCTTATTAGCTGGATGATGTTTATTCTGGGAAAAGCCTTCTGGGGAAATATTTTTCTCCCAACACTGTTTGCTAGTTTTGTTACAGATGTGTATGCGGAAATTCTTGCAAGAATCTGTAAGGAAACATCTACTTCTTTTTTTGTCACTTCCGTAATACCTCTGATTCCTGGAAGCACTCTTTATTATTGTATGAACAGCATTTTGGAAGGAAATACTGTTCGAGCTTTGGAATATGGACGTGATACCTTTCTTTTTGCTTTTGGAATTGCAGCAGGAATGAGTATTGCGTGGTCGATTTGCTATTTTCTTAGAAGTATAAAGAAAAACAAAAAGTGAGGAATAAAATAATGCAGACATATACTTATGTTTCAAAAGGAAAATTTGAATTAATGGAAAAACCAAAGCCAGTTCTTATGCATGAGAGAGATGCAATTGTGAAGGTAACGCTTGCTAGCATTTGTTCAAGCGACTTGCATATTAAACATGGAAGTGTTCCTCGTGCGGTTCCTGGCATAACAGTAGGTCATGAGATGGTAGGTGTTGTTGAGGAAGTTGGCAGCGCAGTAACAAATGTTAAGCCGGGAGATCGTGTGACAGTTAATGTAGAGACATTTTGCGGTGAATGCTTTTTCTGTAAGAAGGGATACGTAAATAATTGTACCGACGAGAATGGTGGCTGGGCATTGGGCTGTCGTATTGATGGTGGTCAGGCAGAATATGTGCGCGTACCGTTTGCTGATCAGGGCCTGAATAAAATTCCAGAAGGTGTTACTGACAGGCAGGCTTTATTTGTAGGTGATGTTTTAGCCACAGGATATTGGGCAGCACGTATTTCTGAGATTACAGAGGATGATACAGTGTTAATCATCGGTGCTGGGCCGACAGGAATTTGTACGCTGCTTTGTGTCATGTTAAAGAAGCCGAAGCGAATCATTTTATGTGAAAAAGATGAAAACAGGATTCATTTTATTAATGAGCATTATCCTGAGGTAATGACAGTTTCACCAGAAGCATGTGCAGACTTCGTTTTGGCAAACAGTGATCACGGCGGAGCAGATGTTGTTCTTGAGGTTGCAGGAGCAGAATCAACGTTTCGCTTATCTTGGGAATGCGCAAGACCAAATGCGATTGTGACGATAGTTGCTCTTTACGAGAAGGCGCAGCTTTTGCCGCTTCCAGATATGTATGGAAAGAATCTTACATTTAAAACAGGCGGAGTGGATGGCTGTGACTGCAAAGAGACACTTAGACTGATTGCAGAGGGAAAAATTGATACAGAGCCGCTTATCACGCATACATATCCGCTTAGCAAAATAGCAGAAGCATATGATCTTTTTGAAAATAAAAAAGATGGAGTGATAAAGGTTGCAGTGGAATGCTGATATGGGACGACCATTATATGAAAAAAATATATTTTTTGTTTGAAAAAGAAAGAAAAGGAATGGTTTTCTCGTTATGAAACGAATTGACTTTGAACACGGAACTGTGACTGGAAATATCCTAGGAGCAGCGCTTCCGATGCTTGTCGCTCAGATTTTAAATCTTTTGTATAATATTGTGGATCGTATTTATATTGCTCGTATTCCAAACGTTGGAACGGCGGCTCTTGGTGCGGTTGGACTTTGTTTTCCACTAATTGTGGTGATCACAGCATTTAGCAATTTGTTTGGAAGCGGCGGTGCACCATTATTTTCGATTTATCGAGGAAAGGGTGAGCCGCAAAGAGCTGCAAATGTGATGAATACATCTTTTACGATGGTCTGCGTATGCGCAGTAGTGCTGATGGCAGTTGGCTTTATATTTGCCAGACCGCTTCTAGTATTATTTGGTGCCTCAACTGATGCGCTTGTCTATGCATATCCGTATTTGATGATTTATCTGATTGGAACGCTGCCGTCTATGATTGCGACAGGTATGAATCCGTTTATTAATGCACAAGGGTATTCCACTATTGGAATGACCTCAGTTGCGGTTGGTGCAGTAGCAAACCTTTTGCTCGATCCGCTGTTTATTTTTGTGTTGGGATTTGGAGTACAGGGGGCAGCGATTGCCACCGTAATTTCCCAAGCGTTATCTGCATTATTTGTGTTTGTCTTTTTGACAAGAAAATCTGAGCTGAAGGTTCGCTTTTTAAAGAAAAAAGAGTTCTCTGAATGCATAGGCTACGCAAAAAACATTGTGAGCCTTGGTACGGCAGGATTTATTATGCAGCTGACAAACAGTCTGGTGTCTATCTGCTGCAACAATATTTTGTCAGATGTTGGCGGCGATATTTACATATCTGTTATGACGATTGTGTCAAGCGTGCGTCAGCTAGTTGAGACTCCAATTTATGCAATGAATGAGGGCACTTCCCCAATTTTAAGCTACAATTATGGTGCATGTCGTCCAGCGCGAGTGCGAAAAGCTATGGCAGTGATGAGTACTATGATTCTTGGCTATACAGCAGTGATGTGGAGTATTATTATTTTATTCCCAAATGTATTGATTGGAATTTTCAGCTCTGATGCGGCTTTGATGCAGGATGCAGTTCCGGCATTAAAACAATATTTTGCTGCATTTATCTGCATGGATTTTCAATATATTGGACAGACCGTATTCAAGTCGTTGAATAAAAAGAAACAGGCAATTTTTTTCTCACTGCTTCGCAAGGTCTTTATTGTTGTACCACTCACGTATATGATGCCATATATGTTTCACATGGGAACGGCAGGAGTGTTCCTTGCGGAGCCCGCATCAAATGTAATTGGCGGAACACTGTGCCTTGTTGTGATGCTGTGCACCATTCTTCCAGAACTAAAGAGAATGGAGAAGCAAAATTCGAAAAATGTGTTACAATAAAAAAAGAGAAAGGATATGCCACTAAATGACAAAAGAGTTATCTAAACTTGAACAGCAAATTCAAAAATTCATGCCGTTTAACGAGCAGGAGGAGCATGACAAAGCCATTTTATTAAAGTGGTTTGAGAGTGGCTCAGACATTCTTACAAGAGAAAATGAAATTGCCCATCTAACTGCATCTGCGTGGGTAGTGAGTCCAGACAAAAAAAGCGTGCTGATGGCATATCACAACATCTATCATTCCTGGGCGTGGCTTGGTGGTCACGCAGATGGTGATGCCGATCTGCACTATGTAGCACAAAAAGAAGTCATGGAGGAATCTGGATTGACACATGTAAAATTTCTATTAGATGAGCCATTTTCGATAGAAATTTTGTCTGTGGACGGTCATATGAAAAAAGGACACTATGTTTCTACACATCTTCATTTAAATGTGACGTATCTGATGGAGGCAGACCCAAAAGATGCTGTGCAGAATCGCCCAGAGGAAAATAGTGCAGTTGCCTGGATTCGTGTAGATCAGATTGCAGAGAAATCAACAGAACCATGGTTTGTGGAGCACGTATATGCGAAGCTGTGCGAGAAGATGCAAGTTAAATTTCGCGGGAGACTATCTAATTTGAAATTTAGCGAAAAAGGATTAAAATAAGAAGGAAGAACGTTTGTATGCTTAATAAAAAAGATTTCTTAAAATACGCATCAAAATTAGCATTTCCAATCATGATTCAAAATTTGATTGGAACATTAGTAAACATTGCTGATACGGTAATGCTTGGATATGTAAGCCAGACTGCTATGTCGGCTTCATCACTTGCTAACCAATATACTTTTATTCTTTTCTGTTTATATTACGGTATGGCCACAGGTACTTCGGTGTTATGTGCTCAGTACTGGGGAAAGGGTGATAAAAAGACAGTAGAGAAGATTCTTGGTCTGGCAGAACGAATATCACTGATCAGTTCTTTGATATTTTTCATTATCTCATTTTCCATGCCAACTACGATCATGAGGATTTTTACAAACAGTCCTGATACGATTGCTGCCGGCAGTGAGTATTTGAGGGTGATTTCATTTTCGTTTGTGTTTATGGGATTCTCTCAGGTTTTTATGAGTGCTCTTCGAAGTATCGGAAAAATAATGTTGCCTTCTGTTACATACGTTGTTTCTCTTTGTGTCAATGTACTTTGTAATGCTACATTTATTTTTGGTCTGTTTGGACTTCCGAAGCTTGGAGTCACTGGTGTTGCTCTTGGTACTGTTATTGCCAGAATGGTAGAAGTACTCATTTGTCTTATCTACTCATTAAACAGTTCTGATGTCAGATTTAGAATAAAATACTTCTTCTCAAAGTCTGGTATTCTGTTCAAGGATTTTATGAAGATTGCAAGTCCAGCCGTAATAAATGATGTTGTATGGAGTTTTGCCAGTTCAGCTTTCGCAGCAATCCTTGGCCATATTGGAGATGATATGGTAGCTGCAAATGCCGTTGCCGTCATGGTAGTAAATATTGGTGCTATCGCCTGTCGTGGTTTTGCTAATGCTACCACCATTATTGTCAGCCAGGAGTTAGGACAGGATCACATTGATACAGCCAGAGAGTATGGAAAACGTATGCTTAGAATAACGACTATTGTAAGTATGGTCGGATGCGTTATTATTCTGGCAATTCGCCCTTTGATACTTGATTTCTATCGTGATAAGCTGACAGAGACAGCCATTTATTACCTTGGCATTTTTATAATTATGACAACCTGGCGCCTTTTGGGAGAAGGAATCAATACTTGTCTTATATGCGGATGCTTTAGAGGCGGCGGTGATTCCAGATTCGGAATGATCATAGATTCTGTATTTATGTGGCTTGTTGCAGTTCCGCTCACATTCCTTGCAGCATATGTTTTCAAATTGCCACCAATCTGGGTATATTTTATAATGACTTTGGATGAGTTTGAAAAAATGCCGGCAGTATTCATTCACTATTTCAGAGGCAAATGGCTTACAAATATTACAAGAGATTTTGAGTGATCATGATCATCAAAAGGAGGCAACGCTGTTCACAACAGCGCAGCCTCCTTTTTAGATAAAAATATTCTGTTAAATACAAAACATTAAATGAAGCTCATTGTCTTTAATATAAACAGCCAAGCGGTTAGTGAGAATGCAGACAAAAGTGTTGTAAGCATGACGACACTGGCACTTAGTGTACCTTCATGTCCCATGCTTTTTGCCATTGTGTAGCTGCTGACCGTTGTGGCAGATCCAAGCATAACGAGAATGGCAACAAGTGCTTCATTTCGATAACCTAGAGCAATAGCGACTGGCATAAGAATGCCAGAATAGCCGATAAGCTTTAGAAATGCGCATGCTATTGATGGTTTTAATTTGTAGAAGGCTTTTTTGATGTCGAAAGATGCTCCCATTGCCATCAGACCAAGCGGTGTGGCAAGTACGCCGAGGTTATGTACTGTTTTTTGAAGGATGGTCGGATGCGGAAGTTTAAGAAGTGACCAGGCAAAACCCGCAGCAATTCCTAGGATAATTGGATTTGTAATTATGCCTTTTACAGTACGAAAAAGGCGGTCACTATTAGAAACTAAAGTTGATTTTGATGCTGAAGTTTCAGAGGCTGGATCACTTTTAGCAGATGATAGTGCCGGAGAAGTCAGCGTCAGTGCTGCTACTGCACAAATGTTATAAAGCGGCACAGTTCCGATAATCATAAGTGGTGCCATGCCGGATTGTCCATAAATGTTAACGATGAAGGCGATGCCAAGAATAGCTGCGCTGCTGCGGTAAGAACCCTGAATAAATTCACCTCGGTCAGATTTATCTTTCAAAAAGGATGACAAAGCAGTAGAAACAATTATGCAGCCAAGAGTGGCACAGAAACAAAAAAGTACAAAGCCCCCATCCCAGGCCTGATAAAAGTTTTCTTCCCATAAGTCTTCAAACAGCAATGCAGGAAGCGCAAATTTAAATACGAAGCTGTTCATTCTGTTAGTAAATGCATCATCAAACACACCGATCTTACGAAATACAAGTCCGAGAACCATGGTTAAAAAGATCGGAAGAGTTGCATTGATGCTGAATATAAAGTTGTCCATTTTTGTTGCTCCTTTTGATTTTTAAATCGAAAGCTGACTAAATTAAAAAGCAGCTTTGTTTTACACGGAAATGATACCATATACTATTTTCATCTGCAAGATGATTGTTGCTTTTATTGGTCCGCCTCGTGAAAACTCGTTACTGTTCACGCGTCATGTTACGAAAGCCCTTCGGTGCAAATATTGGGAATAGTAACAATTTTGTCGCCATGTCTATAATCACGTAATATATTTTGAATATCAAGAATAAAAGAATCTGATACATGTAAAAACTACACAAAAAATGCACGACTGAACTGAATAAAATAAACAAAAAACAAATTTTTGTAAAAAAACACTTGTCAAACTATCTAATTGGTGATAGTATAAAGCCATCAACCGGAAACGTTACCGGAAACGTTACTGACAACGTTTCCAGAACATTCCAGTCGGAACAATTATTCATTTATTTTATGAAAGAAAGAGGGATTTCAAAATGAAGAATGTAAAGAAAATTGCAACACTTGGACTTTCAGCAACCATGGCAATGGGTATGCTCCCAGCTACACTTGTATCAGCAGACGAGGCAACAGGAACAGTTTATTATCTGAACTTCAAGCCTGAGCAGGCAGATCAGTGGAAGGACCTGGCAGAAAAGTACACCGAAGAGACTGGCGTACAGGTAGATGTTGTTACAGCAGCTTCCGGAACTTATGAGTCTACTCTGAAATCTGAGATGGCTAAGTCAGAGGCTCCGACATTGTTCCAGGTAAATGGACCAGTTGGTCTGGCTACATGGAAGGATTACTGCTATGATCTGAAGGACAGCGAAGTTTACAAGCATTTAAAGAGCGATGATTTCGCACTGAAGAATGATGACGGATCTGTACCAGGTATCGCTTATGTAATCGAGACTTACGGTCTGATTTATAATAAGAAACTTTTGAATGATTATATTGCAACTGATGGAGCTGTTGTTTCTTCCGTTGATGAGATTAACAATTTTGAAACTCTGAAAGCAGTAGCAGATGATATTCAGGCAAAGAAAGATGATCTGGGAATTGAAGGTGCTTTCGCTTCCACAGGATTTGATTCTTCTTCTGACTGGAGATTTAAGACACATCTGGCAAACCTGCCGATCTACTATGAGTACAAAGCAGACGGTATCGATTCAACTGATGCGATCAAGGGAACATATCTTGATAACTACAAGCAGATTTTTGATCTGTATATCACAGATTCTACATGTGAGCCGACTGTACTTTCCAGCAAGACTGGTGAGGATGCAGCTTCTGAGTTTGCACTTGGCGAGGCAGTATTCTATCAGAATGGTACTTGGGCTTACAATGATATCAAAGACAACGAAGTAGCAGACGAAGATTTGGGTATGCTTCCAATCTACATTGGTGTAGATGGAGAGGAAAATCAGGGCCTGTGTACTGGAAGTGAGAACTATTGGTGCGTAAATAATCAGGCATCTGAGGAAGATATTCAGGCAACACTCGACTTCTTGAACTGGGTAATCACTAGCGATGCTGGAAGAACTTCTCTGTCTCAGGACATGGGATTTGTAACTCCGTTTGATACCTTCACAGATGAATATCAGGCACAGAATCCGTTAGTAGCTGCAGCAAATGAGTATATTGAAGCAGGTAAAGAGTCTGTTGCATGGTGCTTCACCACAATGCCATCTGAGAACTGGAAAAACGGTGTAGGCAGCGCACTTCTTGAGTATGCACAGGGAACTGGCGACTGGGATGCAGTGAAGACCGCATTTGTTGATGGTTGGGCAACTGAATATGCTGAGATGAACAGCGAAGAAGCAGAGGATGCTACTGAAGCAGATACTGAGGCAGATACTGAAGCAGATACTGAGGCAGCAACCGAGGCAGAATAAAGCAGTGACGAAAGGGGCGGGCGAGGGATCGCCTGCCTTTCTTTTGCCAGATAGGAAGCTTCCCCGGGTTTCCTATCCGACAAAACCTTAACTTAGAAAGGTGATATTATGGAAAAAGCAATCAAGAGATATTTTCCGATCTTCGTGCTTCCTACGATGATCGCGTTTACACTAGGATTTATAATTCCTTTTGTAGAAGGTGTTTACCTGTCCTTCTGTAAATTTACGACAGTCAATGATGCAAAATTCATCGGATTTGCTAATTATGCCAAGGTTTTTGCAGATGAAACATTTGTCCACGCGTTCTGGTATACGGCGGCATTTACGGTAGTCAGCGTAATTTTGATTAACGTGCTGGCATTTGCAGTGGCACTTTTACTGACAAAAGGCTTTAAAGGAACAAATATTTTCCGTACTGTATTTTTTATGCCAAATTTGATCGGTGGTATCGTACTTGGTTATATTTGGCAGCTGCTGTTAAACGGTATCCTGATGAAATTTAGTCGTACCCTGACATATTCATCGACATATGGCTTTTGGGGTTTGATCATCTTAATGTGCTGGCAGCAGATTGGTTATATGATGATTATCTACATTGCAGGTATTCAGAATATTCCTGGTGAGCTGATTGAAGCAGCTGAGATTGACGGTGCAACAAAGTGGCAGATCCTTAAAAAAGTTACTATTCCGATGGTTATGCCTTCTATCACCGTCTGCACATTTTTAACACTTACAAACTCATTTAAGCTTTTCGACCAAAACCTGGCTCTTACAAATGGAGAACCTTCCAAGATGTCTGAGATGCTTGCATTGAATATTTTCTATACCTTCTATGGAAGAACTGGCTATGAAGGTGTCGGTCAGGCAAAAGCAGTAATCTTCTTCATTCTTGTTACAGTGATTGCACTGACTCAGAACTATTTGACTAGAAGAAAGGAGGTTCAGCAGTAATGAAAAAAGTAAAACACGGTGGAGTTTTCACTGCCATTTTCAGTATTATTTCTATCGGATATATCTTTCCGATCATGCTTGTTTTTATTAACTCCTTTAAGAAGAAGGCATACATTAGCCGAAAGCCTTTTGACATTCCTAATGGAAAAATGTATGTAGGACTGGAAAATTATGTTCGCGGTATCAAACAGGCAAATTTTTTTGAGGGTGCTAAATGGAGTACGGTTATAACCGTTGGTTCTGTATTTTTGATCATTCTGTGTACCTCCATGTGCGCATGGTATATTGTCCGTGTAAAAAATGCATTGACTAAGGCAATCTATTATCTTTGTCTTTTTGCTATGATCGTGCCTTTTCAGATGGAAATGTTCACTCTGTCAAAGTTAGCAAACTCATTGGGATTAAACACTCCATGGGGACTGTGGATCATTTATCTTGGATTTGGAGCCGGCCTTTCAGTATTTATGTTTACTGGTTTTGTCAAGTCTATTCCAATAGAGATTGAAGAGGCAGCAATGATCGATGGCTGCAATCCGCTGCAGACTTTCTTTGGTGTAGTGCTTCCAGTTTTGAAGCCAACATGTGTGACAGTTGCAATTCTTCAGACTATGTGGATTTGGAACGACTACCTGCTTCCGTACCTTGTATTGAATCTGAAAAAATACATCACTATTCCGATTGCTGTCCAGTATCTTAAAGGCGGTTATGGTTCTGTTGATATGGGTGCCATGATGGGCGTTCTTGTTCTTGCCATCATCCCAATCATTATTTTCTACCTCTTCTGCCAGAGATACATCATCGAAGGTGTTGTTGCTGGTGCAGTAAAAGGCTGATTACAGACAAAAAGATTCTTGCAAAAATCGGACAGTTCGACTATACTTGACCTTCGGAATGTAATTTAGAAAATAAAGAAACGAATAAGGAGGTGAAGGCATGGAATGTATTACGATCAAGGACGTGGCACGTGTTTGCGGTGTGGGAGTCAGTACAGTATCTAGGGCAATTAATAATCATCCGGACATTAACCCAGAGACGAAAGAGATGATAATGCAGGTTATCAAGGAAAATAATTATGTGCCAAATAACAGTGCACGCAACTTGAAGCGTTCCGATGCCAGAGCCATCGCCATTTTGATTAAAGGAATCAGCAATCCATTTTTTAATAGCATGATCAAGGTTTTTGAAGAAGAGATCCAGAAAAAGAAATATTCGCTGGTTCTTCAGCATGTAGATGCGTGGCAGGATGAAACAGAAGTGGCTCTGGAACTGGAAAAAGAGAAGAGACTGAGAGGAATTATATTTTTGGGAGGTATTGCCTCCCATTCACAAGAGCAGCTGAAAAAGATCCCAGTGCCTTTTGTTTTAAGTACTGTAAGCCTTTTGGGGAAAGAATACAAAAATGATTATTCATTTGTGTCAGTAGATGATGTAAAGGAGAGCTGCCGCATGACGGAGCACCTTATAAGCCAGGGACATGAAAAGATTGCACTTCTCTGTTCATATAAAGAAGATGTGAGTATAGGTGCACTTCGTCTGACAGGCTATAAAAAAGCACTGGAAGCTCATAATATTCCAGTGGACGAAAGACGGATACGTCATATGGATCCAGAATTGGATAACTATTCAATGGAGAGTGGGTACCGCATGACTAAAGCACTTTTGGAAGAAGGAGTAGATTGTACGGCAATTTTTGCTATTT
Organism: Anthropogastromicrobium sp.; assembly: GCF_037349415.1. Lineage (NCBI taxonomy): Bacteria > Bacillati > Bacillota > Clostridia > Lachnospirales > Lachnospiraceae > Anthropogastromicrobium > Anthropogastromicrobium sp. Next base: position 32,875 of record NZ_JAXWCK010000039.1, on the reverse strand, counting down.
CTGACAGCTTGGCAATTGGTGCAGTTAGGGCTCTGATTGATGCGGGGAAAAGAGTACCGATGGATATTTCTGTGGCAGGTTTTGACGGAACAGAAATGGCAGCTTATTATAATCCTTCCATTACGACAATACGGCAGCCAGCAGAAACAATGGCAAGAGAAACTATCAAACTTCTTTTTGACAGCATAAAGAAAAAGACGAATGTTCAGCAGTTGATTTTTGAAGGTGAATTAGTACCAGGAGAATCAGTGAAAAAATTAAATTAACAAACATTAAGTGCCACAGGGATAAATAAATGTCTCTGTGGCACTTATAATATGCAAAAATATATTGATATTTTCGCATAAATTGTGATATGCTATAAAAAAGATTAGGTAGTTTTTAATTCAATTTTGAGTTAGAAAGGGAGGAAAATAAATGGTATCATTTATTGATTGTCATTTGTCTTTGAGAAGATGTTCACCGTTTAATGGTGGGAAATTTGAGGGATGGGGAACTAGCTTTTGTTGGTGGCCAAATCGAATTGGCTATTTGGATGAGCTGTCAGAGCAGGCTGCAAAGTTGTTTTTTGACCCTAAAGAAGGTCTTGGGCTGAATATTATTCGCTATAACATTGGCGGTGGAGATGATCCAACTCATCATCATATTACAAGAACAGATTCGATGGTGCCTGGGTATGCAATAAATCCTTCCCATGATGCTAATGGATATCATTGGTCATATGACTGGAATGCCGATCAGAATCAGAGAAATGTATTAATAAAAGTAGCAGAATGTTATGGAAAGGATTTGATTGTTGAAGGATTTTCAAATTCACCTCCATATTTCATGACTAATTCGGGCTGCTCAAGTGGTTCAGTAAATGCGTGGGAAAATAATCTTCGCGAGGATGCGTATGGTGCCTTTGCCTCATATCTTGCTGATGTTGCACAACATTTTTCAAAAGAATGGGGCATCCATTTTCAGAGTATGACGGCGATGAATGAGCCTGATACTGAATATTGGCATGCGCTAAGCGATAAGCAGGAAGGATGCCATTTTGATCCTGGTGAATCACAGTCTGTTATGATTATAGCATTAAGAAAAGCGTTGGATGAAAGAGGATTAAATGATATTTTAATATCTGGAACGGACGAGACAGGGATTGATTGTCAGATAAATAGTATTAACAGTCTTAGTGAGGCAGCAAGAGAGACAATAGCTCGTATTGACATACATAGTTACTTAGAAGGTGATAATGAAGGCCTTAGAAAACTTGCGCAAAGCTATTATAAAAACTTGTGGATGTCAGAAGTTGATGGTGGCGATACATCAGGATTCAATGCAGGGGAGATGGGGGCAGCACTGTGGCTGGCAAACAAGATTATTTCTGATATAAATGGACTTCTCCCAGCAGCTTGGGTTTTATGGCAGGTAATTGACAGTCACATTAGCAGTGATGGCTATATGGGAAATAAAGACAGCGGAAAACCAGATTATACAGGCGGTTATTGGGGACTAGCAACGGCAGATCACGATTCGAAAAAGATTATTTTGAGTATGAAGTATTATGCGATGGGACAGTTTTCGCGTTATATTAGACCGAATGATACTATTATTCAGGCAGGAGAACATGTCATAGCGTCATGGAATCAAGAGGAGAGAAAGCTGGTTCTTGTGATGGTCAATGATACAAATGAGAAACAATCTTGCAAGGTTGATTTAGATGAGTTTGCACTGAAAGGGGCAAAAATTTGTCCAATTCGCACAAGTGGTTCGATTGAGAATGGAGAACACTGGAACCGGCTTGAATCTAGTGTACTTACTGAAAATATTTTTGAAACAGAACTTAAGGAAAATTCTATAACAACGTTTGTTATAAGATAATAACACTGGACAAGAAAGCAATAATTCAGGCAAAAATAGCAGCAAATGCTGAAAAAGAAGAGCAGATGTATCGATGATGATACGTGCTGCTCTTCTTGTATTTTTACCAGATGTTCATGATATGCTGAACAATAAGACTTACAGCTGTGATTCCACACCAGCATGACGCACCAATAATAATAGGCTTTCCACCTGTTTTGATGAGCTGGATTACATTGCTGTTTAATCCGATGGCAGCCATAGCCATAATAATCATAAACTTTGACAATTCCTTAATTGGATGAAATACTTGCGCATCAATTCCATTATGTATATGTACACAGATTGTTGTAATTATTGCTGCAATCACAAAATAAAGTATGAACATTGGAAATGTTCTTTTTAAACTAAAGCTTGAACCTTTCATTCCTTCTTTTGCTTTTTTTTGAGCTCGTATAAATGATAATCCAAGTGTAATAGGTATTATGGCAAGTGTTCTTGTAAGTTTTACGGTTACTGCTTTATTTAATGTTTCGCTTCCAAGATTCCACATACTGTCCCATGTTGATGCGGCAGCTGTTACAGATGATGTGTCATTGATTGCTGTTCCTGCAAAAATACCAAATGCATCACCATGAACAGTATCAAATCCTATTGCTTTGCCAAGTATAGGGAAGAAGATGGCTGCAAGTACGTTGAAAAAGAAAATTACTGCGATTGCCTGGGCGATTTCATCATCATCTGCATCAATAATAGGTGCAGTTGCTGCGATAGCAGAGCCGCCGCAGATTGAAGAGCCAACACCTACAAGTATTGATGTATTTGCAGGTACTTTTAAAGCTTTCTTCAATATCCACGCAATAACAAGAGATGTTGTGATAGTACAAATAATGATCGGCAGCGATTGCTTTCCTGTCTGAAAGATTACTCCGAGATTCATTCCAAATCCAAGTAAAACAACTGCAGTCTGAAGGATTATTTTTGATGTCCACTTAATTCCTGCCTCTGCATTTTTCTTATCATTCCAAAACATTGTGATAATCATTCCTGCTATGATTGCAATAACAGCGCCTCCCACCACTGGAAATATTTTTCCTAAGAACCATGATGGAATAGCAATTGCAAGACAAAGAAGAATACCAATTCCATTTTTTTTAATAAAATTCATTTATAAATTCCTTTCTTTGGTTTTTTGTAACTATAAAATTGTATCACTGTGTAATAATAATGTAAATAAAAATTTGATAATGCTAGGATAAATAATAGGCTTGACATAATCGTGAATAAGTGGCAATGTTAAAACTAACGAGTGGTAGCTAGGTAAAAGGCTTTTGCAGCAAGAGCACATTGAACCATCATCGGTTTCAGTTAATCGCCGGCTTTGGCAATTCGGACGGACTTTTTTTTTCCGACAGATTCGTTGTTAGCAGGCGAAAGCCCACACCATGAGCATAAATGTTTTGCATCATCAAAAATGTTCATATCAACGCCTGTTTCTGCAAGAACAATCGTGGAGCTATCAATACTTTCCGGTGGATTCCATACAAACATGATAGCAATTATTCTCAATAAGCCAGTTGTGAAACCCTGCGACTGAATAAACATGGTTTATTACCAATGATAAGAGTCCGGGCTCAATGTCCCACTTGTTTGTGCCTTGAGCGAAGCGAAAGGAATGATAAAAACTATGAAAAATGTAAATCAACTGATTGGCTGCTGCGGGCTGGACTGCGAAAAATGCGATGCCCGTATCGCAACGCTCACAAACGACAATGCCATGCGTGAAAAAACTGCTGTCCTGTGGACAAAACTCAATGTGGTAACGATTACGCCGGAAATGATAAACTGCATCGGCTGCCGCATAGAGGGTGCAAAAACGCCCTTCTGTGATAAGCTCTGCCCCGTACATAACTGTGTCCGGGAAAAGGGACTGGATACCTGTGCAGACTGCGGGCAGATGGATGGATGTCCGACGCTGGGGCAAATCGCCGTAAACAGCCCGTTTGTTTTGGAAAACCTGAAATAAAAATTTTTCAGGAGACATACTATGTTTTATACTATTCAGGTTGCAAAGCGGTCTGCTACACGAACAAAACGGTTATTCGAGTTACCAGAGAAGCCAAGAACGCGCGCGGGAGTATCACTTTACGAAGTTAGAGATTGGTGGCTACAGATGGTATTCCAACTGAAAAAATATAATGCGCCTTTAAGAGATCAGGAGAAAAGATTATGATAAAAGTTTTATTCGTTTGCCACGGCAATATTTGCCGCAGCCCAATGGCTGAATTTATTTTTAAAGAAATGGTCAAAAAACATGGTTTGGAAGATCAATTTTTAATTAAGTCAGCAGCAACTAGTACAGAGGAAATTTGGAATGGAATCGGAAATCCAGTATATCCGCCAGCTAAAAAGGAGTTAGCTCGTCATGGAATTTCTTGCGACAAAAAGAGGGCAGTACAGATGTGTCGTGCAGATTACGAAAAATATGAATATTTGATCGGTATGGACGATCAAAATATTTCTAATATGATTCGTATCGCAGGCGGTGATCCTGCGCACAAAATCTACAAACTTCTTATGTTTGCAAATGATCCAGGTGATATTGCAGATCCATGGTACACGGGTGAGTTTGGACGCACATATGAAGATATTGTCAGAGGCTGTGAAGGGCTGCTTAAACATTTGGTTGAGAAATAAATAAAAGGTTTTCTGTGTACAATCATAGAAAAATCCTATAACAGGTTATTTTGCTTTCAGATTGGACAAAAGACATTTCGCAAAGTATCATAAAAGAGAAAAAGAAAAGAAAAGGTATGGTACGCGAAATGAAAAACAGCATACGGGAAGCGCTTGTGAAGTCACTTCCTATTTTTTTTAGCTATATCTGTGTGGCATTTGGATATGGACTTTTGATGCAAAAAGCAGGGTTTGCTTGGTACTATGCATTATTCACGAGTTTTATTATATATACGGGTGCATTCCAGTTTGTATTAATCACATTTCTAAAGAGTGGTGCATCAATTGTTACGATTGCGCTTACGGCATTCCTTATGAATAGCCGTCAAAGCTTTTACAGCCTGACATTTCTGAAAGACTTTAAGGCAATGGGCAAGGCAAAATGGTATATGATACATACGATGACAGATGAGACGTATGCGGTAAATTGTACGCTTTCACCAGAAGTCACAAATCGCAGACAGGTAATGTTCTTTGTCGCATTGTTTTCTAGAATTTACTGGATGGCAGGAACAATACTTGGAGGCTTATTTGGTCAGCTGTTAGGTCAGATTCCAGATGGCATTGATTTTTGTATGACAGCTTTGTTCGTTATTATTTTTATGGATCAATGGGAGAAAGCAAAGAGTCATATACCAGCATTGATTGGACTTGGAACAGGGATTATTTGTCTGCTCTTTTTTGGAAAAAGCAATTTTATTTTGCCGGCATTGATTATTGCATCTGGCATTTTACTTTTATGGCAGAGAAAAGAGAAAAACGAGGTGCATTATGAGAAATCCTATTGAAATTTTTTTAATTATTATAATGTGTGCAATTATTACGTTTGGACTTTGTGCGCTTCCGTTTGCTGTTTTTCGCGGAAAATGCAAAATGCCTGTGTGGTTAGAGCAGTTAGGAAAAGCACTGCCGCCGCTAATTATGGCAGTTCTGATTGTATATTGCCTAAGAGATATAACGACTGATCAAAAGCATATTGGAATCGCGCAGATGGCAGGCGTGTTAGCAACTGCAATAAGCTATAAATGGAAACATAATACGCTGCTTAGCATTATATCAGGTACAGCTGTCTATATTTGCATGATTTCAGTAATATGAGAATATAAGAAGTAGTGTAAGATAGGATAAATTTTTGTGAGATTGTCCATTGTATCTTATATTTATGTGTGATATCGTACTTTTGTACAAATGGCAGATAAATGAAAGCCAAGCTGTTACAGAAAGGACATTGGACAAGTGAAAAATATGACAACAGGAAAGCCCATGCCTTTAATTGTGGGATTTGCCGTTCCACTATTAATAGGTGGTGTGTTCCAACAGGTGTATAATCTAGTTGATGTAATGATTGTGGGAAGATACCTAGGAGAGCAGGCATTAGCCGGAGTGGGCAGTACAGGCAGTCTAACTTTTTTTATGCTGTCTCTTGTAATGGGACTTTGTAATGGAGCAGGTATTTTGGTGGCGCAGTGTTTTGGTGTTGGAAATTTTTCCAATATGAGACGAGCAGTGACATCAATCATATGGATAGCAGGAATACTTACGGCTGTAGTAATGCTGATTGGCGTGTTTGCGTGTCCATTTTTTTTACGGCTTCTAAGTGTTCCAGAGGATGTAATTGACTATTCGGTAACGTATATGAGAATATTGCTTCTTTTTACTGGAGGAAGCGTAGCATACAATGGTGCATCTGCCGTGCTTAGGAGTCTTGGTGATTCCAAGACACCATTAACAGCGCTGATTATTGCATCTGTAATTAATATTTTGCTTGATCTATTATTAATCGTTGTAATTCCGTTTAAGGTGGCAGGAGCAGCAATTGCAACAGTCATTGCACAGCATGCGTCTGCAGGATATTGCTTGTTCTACCTGTACAAAAAGAGAAAAGAATTTGGCTTAGTGGGAATTTTGACTAAGCCAGATCGTGATATGACAGTAAAGATTTTTCAAATTGGTGTTCCAACTGCATTTCAATCCTGTTTGATTTCAATTGGAAGCATGAGCGTACAGCGTTTGATAAATTCTTTTGGTACATCAGTTATGGCAGGCTATACTGCAGCAGCTAAGATAGATAGTATTGCAATTCAGGTTATCACTTCACTTGGCTCTGCACTTTCTGTTTTCACAAGTCAGAATATTGGAAATCGCCAATTTAAGCGTATTAGGGAAGGCTTGCACTGCACTCTTTTTATGAGTATTGTATCAGCACTTATTATTGCAGCAACAGCGATGCTTTGTGGACAACAGTTGATGCGACTCTTTCTTGGAACAGATCAGTCACAAGATGCTGTGACAGTAGGTGCACAGTATTTAACTGTGATGGGAATTGCCTACCTGATTTGCGCTGTGATGCAAAGTTATCAGAACATTATTCGCGGAGCAGGTGATGCTAATACTTGTATGATAGCAGGTTTCACAGAACTAGCAGGAAGAATAACATTTGCGTATCTACTTGCCCCACATTTAGGTGAAATGGGAATTTGGATTGCTACGCCATTATCGTGGGGCTGTGGATGTGTAGTTCCAGTTTTTCGTTACTATAGCGGGAAATGGAAGAATAAGGCATTGGTTGGCTGATTTTTTACACCTTGCAATTTCCCCATTTATATGTTACAATGGCTTCTCATGAAAAAAACACAGGAGAATAGAAAAATGGGGAATTCAGAAAGTAAAACACAAATTTTACAAAAAACATGGGTGGTATGTGCACTGGCATTAGTATGTACATTCTTGTGGGGAAGTGCTTCGCCATGTATTAAGCTTGGATATGTGTTATTCGAAATACCATCAAGCGAAACATGGACACAGATATTATTTGCAGGTATCAGATTTGTATTTGCAGGAATCCTTACGATACTGATCGGAAGCGCATTAAACCGCAAGCTTCTTCTTCCTACAAAAAGCTCAGTTCCAAGCATCGCTAAATTAGCAGTATTTCAGACAATACTCCAGTATATCTTCTTTTATATTGGACTTGCTCATAATAGTGGTGTAAAGGCATCTATTATTAATGGATCAAATACATTTTTTGTAATACTTGTATCAAGCCTTATTTTCAGACAGGAGAAGCTTAATCTTAAAAAGGTAGCAGGCTGTGTGATAGGTTTTGCCGGAGTTATAGTTGTAAGCATGAATGGTCAGAAAATAGATATGAACTTAAGTCTTATGGGTGACGGAAGTTTATTTTTATGCGCTATTTCATATGCGGTTTCATCCTGCCTTATGAAAAATTATTCTAAAAAGGATAATCCAGTTATGCTCAGCGGTTATCAGTTTATATTCGGTGGAATTGTAATGGTAATTCTTGGACTGATAATGGGTGGAAGAATAACACATGTATCAGTAAATGCAATGCTTATGCTATTTTATCTTGCATGCATTTCAGCAGTGGCATATTCTATTTGGGGAATCCTTCTTAAATATAATCCTGTATCAAAGGTTGCCATTTTTGGATTTACAAATCCAGTATTTGGTGTATTGTTATCAGCATGGTGGCTCCGTGAAGGCAGCAAGGAGCTTGGAATCAATGCACTTATAGCACTTGTACTTGTGTGCATAGGAATTAGTATTGTAAACATTAATAAAGCTGCGGAAAAATAATAATTAAAATATAGCTGGCAGATGAATGCATAAGATCTAAGGGATGATATGCATATGTCTGCCAGTTTTTTTGTAAAAAAAAGAATGACAATAGCGACATTTGCTGATATACTAGTTATAATGAGCAAAATTTTTAGGGGAAATATATGAGATGAAATTGAAATATAAGTAAAATTTTATTTTATATAGAATAAAGGGAGGATTATTATGAGAAAATTAATTTCACTCGATGAGAACTGGACATTGTCTTTTCCTAAAGGAGAGCGTCTGGCAGAAAAGGTTACATTACCACACACTTGGAATGCGGTGGATGGTATGGATGGCAACGGCAGTTATCTGCGCACTACAGGTGTGTATCGCTGCACATTTCTTAAGCCAGAGCAGCCGTTAGAGGGTGGTCGTGTTTATGTTGAAGTTTTGGCGGCAGCATTAGCAGCTGTTGTCAAAGTGAATGGAACAGTTGCTGTTACGCATGAGGGTGGATTCTCTGCATTTCGTGCCGATATCACAGATTTGTGTAAGGAAGGAAACAACGAGATGACAATTGAGGTTAGTAACGAAGATACGCCTTCAATGTATCCTGCTTCAGCAGACTTTACTTTTTATGGTGGCTTGTATCGCGGTGTTAATCTAATCAGTGTTCCTCATACTCATTTTGATTTGGATTACTACGGAGGTTCTGGCATCAAAGTGACACCAAAGCCAACAGAAGACGGCGGTGCAACTTTTGAAATTGAAAGTTTTGTTACTAACCAAGAGGACTGTTTTACTGTTATGTACAGCATTGAGGATGCATGTGGATGTGAGGTCGCTGCTGCTGTTCGTCCGGCAGATGATACTGCAGTGACAATCTATGTTCCAGATGCGAAGCTGTGGAGTATGGACGAGCCAAATTTGTATACAGTAGTTGCCCGTCTGCAGAAAAACAACGAGACATATGATGAAATTCATGTAAATACTGGTGTACGCAGTTATTCTGTTACATCGGATGGTGGATTTTTTATTAACAACAAGGCTGTTTCACTTCGTGGTGTATCGCGTCATCAGGACAGGCTTTATAAAGGAAATGCGCTGACTGCAGAGGAGCATGTTCAGGATGCTAAGATTATTAAGGAACTGGGGGCTAATACGATTCGTCTGGCACATTATCAGCATAGTCAGGATTTTTATGGTGCTTGTGACAGACTGGGATTTGCAGTCTGGGCTGAGATTCCGTTTATCAGTGTGTTCAAATCTGGAAAAGATGCACATGAGCATTGTCGCCGTGAACTGACTGAACTGATTGTTCAAAATTATAATCATCCGTCTATTATGTTCTGGGGTATTTCAAATGAGATTCTTATTGGTGGAATTAGTCAGGAGCTGGTAGACTGCCATCATGATTTGCAGAGATTATGTAAGGAGCTTGATCCTACTCGTCTGACAACTATTGCACATGTTAGTTTTACACCTGTTTCTGGTCCTATGCATCATATTACTGACGTGGAAAGCTACAATCACTATTTTGGATGGTATGGTGGTAAGATTGAGGACAATGCACCATGGTTAGATAAGTTCCATGCTGATAATCCAGATATTTGCATTGGTGTTTCTGAATATGGCTGTGAGGGCATTATTAATTGGCATAGCAATAAGCCTCAGTGTAAGGATTATACGGAAGAATATCAGGCACTGTATCATGAACACATGGCACAGGTGTTTGAGGATCGCCCATGGATCTGGTCAAGTCATGTCTGGAATATGTTTGATTTTGGATGTGCTGCCAGAAATGAAGGCGGAGTGCGTGGACGCAATAATAAAGGACTTGTCACGATTGACCGTAAAACGCGTAAAGACAGCTTTTACGTGTACCAGGCATATTGGAGTAAAGAGCCGATGGTACATATTGCAGGACGCCGTCATGCACAGCGCGCAGGTGAGACTACTGAGGTGAAGATTTATTCTAATCAGGATAGCGTGACTCTGTACTGCAATGGTAAAAAGGTTGGAACAAAGACGGAGCACCGTATTTTCCACTTTACGGTGACCTTGGATGAAGGAATTAATATACTGCTTGCAGTGACAGATAAGGTGAAGGATAGCATTACGCTGGAAAAGGTTGAAAAAGAACCAGACAGCTATACACTTCCAGAGTTTAATGAGCGTCAGGAGGGCGTTGCCAATTGGTTTAAGCAGATGGGAAGTCTTGATTTGAAGGCACCAATGGAATTTCCAGAGGGCTTTTATAGTGTACGCGATACTATGGAAGAAATTTCTAAAAATGAAGAAGCTTTGGAAATTACGTCAAAAGCACTCAAGCTGGCAACTAATTTTGATATTAAGCCTGGCATTGGCATGTGGGATATGTTGAAAACGATGAAGCCAGAAGCGATGACAAATATGATTTCAGGAATCCAAGATGGCTTTATCGAAAGTTTAAATGCAAGACTGATTAAGATTAAGAAGTAAAAAAATGAAAAAAGTTTTAGTAACGCTTGCTGTATTAGTCGTGAAAGTATTGTGTAAATAGAATGTAAAATATCACAATAGAAACTAGTGTATAGAAAATAGGATGACAATAGATATAATTAGTGCTATACTATTTCCAGTACAAATAAGAAAAACTGGAAAACGTATAGCAGGTGTATTAGCACTCGCAGCTGCTGCGGCAGTTTATGCGGGTGCTTTTTATAATTTGATTGAAAATATATTGGGAGGGTTTTTATATGGATCAAAATTGGTTTTATAGGGGAAATGCGCTTATTCATTCCCTGAGCGAGCAGGAGACTACAAGTCATTCTGTTGCAGTCTGGAGAATTGGACAATGCGGTGTTTTTCTGAAATATAATGGAAAAATTATTTTGATTGATCCAGTTTTGGAGCCAATTTATGGAAAGGATGGTGTTTGTCGCACACATTTTGAACCACCATTTTCAGCAGATGCTAATTTTTCTGTGGATGCTGTATTTTGTACACATAATCATCTGGATCATTTTCAGCCAGACACTATATGCAAACTAGCGGCTTCTCATCCAAATGTAAAGTTTTTTGTTCCGACAGGGATTTTAGATGAAATTCAAGAATGTATTGCATCATTTGCTGATCGTGTGACGGGAATCCGGCAAGGACAGCAGCTGGAATTGTTTCAAAATATTTCAGTGACTGCGGTAGCAGTTCCACATGATGTGTATCGTGCTGATGCAAATGGTAATGAAAAAGCACTTGGCTATGTTTTTTATATGGGAGATATTACGATTCTTCATTGCGGAGATGCAGTTGCAACAGACCGTCTTGTTACAGATGTTTGCAAGGCTGGCCCTATTCATCTTGCTTTTTTGCCAATCAATGGCAGAGATTGGGTTAGAGAGTCACGTGATATTATTGGTAATATGACACCTCAGGAGGCGGCTCTTTTTGCAAAAGAGATTGATTGTACAACTGTTATTCCAACACATTATGATATGATGTGCGGCAATGAAGAAAATCCTTTATTGTTTGCTTATTATATGGAGCATACGCAGCCAAATCGCGCATGGCATATTTTAAGAAATGGTGAGCCTTATTTGTATACACATTGATTATACACAGTGATAATTGGGAGGAGAAGATAATGACAGGGAATAAAGAAGCATATTTTTATTTGGCAAGCAGTTTGGAAAAAATATTTCCAGATACGGACTGTGCGAAGAAAAACGATCAGTACACAATTTCAATTTTTAAAGGAGAGCTTCCAGCATTTTTGCTTGTATATGGAAGCAGCAGTAATTACGATGGCGATAGGAAACGTTTTGCAGAAGGCTTTACTTATGAGATAAAGGGCAGCCCGTCACCTGTGCGTGTGCGCGATGTGGAGCTTGTGCCTAGCGCTTTTCCATGTTATGAGCAGACGGACGAGTGGTATTTAAAGAGTCAGCCAGGATTATTTCCTGATCTTTTATGTCCGCGCGAAACAAATTTTGTTCGTTTGATTCCTGGACAGACACGTTCACTCTGGATTGATTTTTTAGATACATCTGCAATTGTACCTGGTACATATCAGATTGATATTTTAATATATGGAAAGGATGAAAAAGAACCTTATCAGATATTGACAGTGAATTTAAATGTGTTGGACAAAGTGCTTTCAGAACAGACACTTATTCACACTGAATGGTTTCATGCAGACTGTCTGGCGGATTATTATCATATTCTTGTATTTTCAGAAAAGCATTGGGAGATAATGGAAGCACAGATTGCGCTTGCAGGAAAAGAGCTTGGAATCAATATGCTGCTGACACCTATTTTTACACCGCCTCTTGATACTGCAGTAGGTGGGGAGCGTACAACAGTGCAGCTTATAGATATTGTGCAGGATGCATATGGATCTTACAAGTTTGATTGGTCAAGATTAAAACGTTGGTGTGATCTTTGCCTAAGAAATGGAATAAAGTATCTTGAAATACCGCATTTGTTTACACAGTGGGGTGCGAAAGCAGCACCAAAGATTGTTGTAACAGTAGATGGAAAGAACGTAAAAAAGTTCGGATGGCATACACCGGCACTAGATTCATCGTATCAGAGTTTCTTAAAGCAGTTTTTACCAGAGCTTCAAAGTAAATTGATTGAGTTTGGATATGATAGAGATCATGTTTTTTTCCATATCTCAGATGAACCAGGAATGGATTGCCTGGAAAGCTATAAGGCGGCACGAGAGAGTGTAAAGGAAAGCCTGAAGGGATGGCAGGTAGTTGATGCACTTAGCGAGTATTCTTTCTATGAAAAAGGAATTGTTCAGCATCCGATTGTGTCAAGCAATAATATAAGTGTCTTTTTAAAGAATAAGGTGACGCAACCATGGGTGTATTATTGCTGTGGGCAGTCTGTTACAGTACCGAATCGCTTTTTTGCAATGCCAAGCTGGCGAAATCGTATTATGGGAGTATTGATGTATCTTCATGGAATTAAGGGATTTTTACACTGGGGCTTTAATTTCTATAATTCGCAGTATTCGATTTCTCATATTGATCCATTTTTTAACACACATGCAAGTTATGCGTTTCCATCGGGTGATGCATTTTTGGTTTATCCAGGTCCAGATGAAAAACCGATGTCATCTATTCGTGCACAGGTGCAGCGAGAGGCTCTTGATGATTTAAATGCACTTACTACATTAGAATCGGTGGTTGGCAGAGAACGTGTTGTTGCACTGATCATGGAGAATGCTGAGGAACCGTTTGATTTTGAACATTATCCTCACGTGGCAGATTATATTTTGCAGCTTCGTGAGCGTATGGCAGAACTCTTTATACAGGAAGGACAAAAAAACTAAGTTTAGAGTATACTTAATGAAAAAGAAAGGAATATGATATATTTTAGGTTTTGAACAATGAATGCTACAGATATGACCAAGGGAAAACCAATGAAGCTGCTGTTTTTGTTTTCTCTTCCTTTGATGTTTGGCAATGTTTTTCAGCAGCTTTATACAGTAGTGGATACGATGATTGTAGGTCAGACGCTTGGTGTTTCAGCATTAGCAGCACTGGGCGCAGCAGAGTCTCTAGGCTGGATGAGCCTTGGCAGTATCCAGGGATTGACACAGGGATTTTCCATTCGCATGGCACAGCAGTTTGGAGCGAAAGATGAAGATGGGCTTCATCAGGCAGTTGGACACAGTATTGTGCTGTCAGCCTTGCTTGCAGTTTTGCTTACTATAGTATTTCAGGCAGCTGTTCGTCCAGTACTTGCTATTTTACAAACCCCAGAGGATATTAAGCCAGATACGATTTTATATCTTCGTATTTTATTTTCTGGTATTCCCATTGTTGTTGCATATAATTTATTGGCATCTATGCTGCGCGCAATTGGAGACAGTAAGACACCTCTTATTGCAACAGCCATTGCTGCAGCCAGCAATATTGTATTAGATTTGCTTTTTGTATGTGTGTTTGGATGGGGCATTGCAGGTGCAGCCGAAGCGACACTTATTGCTCAGTTTATTTCAGTAGTATATTGTTTCTTTACAATAAGAAAGCTTACGCTCTTACATCCGCGCAGGAAAGATTTGCGCTTGGAAGTTGAATTGTCAGGCAAGCTTATGCTTCTTGGTCTTCCGATGGCTTTCCAAAATTTTATTATTGCCATTGGATCTATGATTGTACAGCGCTTGATTAATTCGTTTGGTGTTATTTTTATTGCAGGATTTACGGCAACGAATAAGCTGTATGGAGTATTAGAAATAGCGGCCACCTCATATGGTTTTGCCATGGTTACTTACACAGGACAAAATCTTGGTGCAAATCAGCCTAAACGCATTCGTGAAGGCTTAAAGGCTGGTGTAATTATTGCACTTATTACCTCGACAGTGTTAGGCGCCATTTTGATTCTTTTGGGAAAACCATTGCTTTCGTTGTTTATTTCAGGTACAGAAGAAGAAATTTCACAGACACTTGCGATTGCATATCATTATCTTTCTATTATGAGCGTATGCCTGCCAATTCTTTATGTTTTGTATGTATTGCGTTCTACTCTGCAGGGATTAGGTGATACAGTAAGTCCTATGCTGTCTGGTGTAGCAGAGTTTGCAATGAGAACTGGGTGTGTGCTTCTTCTTCCATTATGGCTTGGGGCAGAGGGCATTTTCTATGCAGAGGTTCTTGCATGGACAGGTGCAGATCTTGTATTGATTCCAAGCTGTATCTGGGCACTGCGTCATCGCTTGACTAAAAGTGACGACACTAAGAGAAATCTGTAAAATGACAGCAAAAGAACTGGTGATTTTAGAATAAAAATAGGGGAATAATAAAAATGAAGAAATTAAATTATATTGCGCTGCTCCCTATAGGGGTGTTTTTGGTTTTATATCTTGGACTAGGAATTTTATTTGAATATGTGATGAAAATTCCAATGGGATTTGATAATGTACCAATTGTGGTAGCATTTTTGGCGGCAATTCTTACGGCCTGTCTGCAAAATCCGAAGCTACACTTTGATCAGAAGCTTGAAATAATGGCACAGGGAGTTGGCGATAAGAATATCATTACGATGCTTTTGATTTTCTTATCAGCAGGATCTTTCGTAGGAATTGTAGGAAGAAGCAGTGCAGAAAGTGTTGCCTATTGTATGCTGTCATTGATTCCGGCGCGCTTTTCAGTAGCTGTTTTATTTGTAGTAGCTTGTTTTGTATCAGTTGCCATGGGAACATCAGTAGGTACAATTACGCTTCTTGTTCCAATTGCAGCGGCTGTCTCTAAGGCATCAGGTTTTGATTTGCCGTTTTGTGTTGGATCTGTTATGGGAGGAGCCATGTTTGGCGACAATTTGTCCTTTATTTCAGACACAACGATTGCTGCGTGCAATGGTCAGGGATGTAAGATGAAGGATAAATTTAGAGAAAATTTTGGAATTGCAATGCCAGCGGCAGCAGCAACGCTGATTGTGATTTTAATCTTGTCATTCCAGACAACAATCAAGGGACATGTGAGCCAGCCATATAATTTAATTCAGGTTATACCATATGTGCTTGTATTGATAGGCGGTGTGGTTGGAATTAATGTATTTTTAGTTTTGCTTATTGGAATTGGATCTGGTGCATTGATTATGCTGATTGGCGGCTATGTGGAGCCTGTGGAAATGCTCATACGTATGGGAAATGGTGTTTCTGGAATGTTTGAAACATGTATGGTTGCGATTCTGGTGGCGGCAATGTGTGCGCTGATAAGAGAATATGGCGGATTCGAGGCACTTTTAGGAATTATTAGAAAGGCATTTAGAGGAAGAAGAGGCGGTCAGCTTGGAATGGGACTTTTAGTTGGTGCTATGGATATTGCAACGGCTAATAATACAGTTGCAATTGTAATGGCTAATCCAATTGCAAAGGAAATGGCAGTTGAATATGGAATTACACCAAGAAAGGCAGCTTCCATTTTGGATACGTTTTCCTGCATTTTTCAGGGTGTAATACCATATGGTGCACAAATGCTTGTTGCTATTTCAGCAGTCAATGAGCTAGGCAGTCAGATTTCTGCTTTTCAGGTTATGCCAAGACTGTACTATCCAATGTTTCTTTTGATCAGTTCTCTGATTGCTATTGTTGGTGTAAAGGGACGCAGACGTTGTTACAGAAAAATAAGGTAATTAAGAAAGAGGAAGCATAATGGATTTTTTATCCTTTAGAGAAGAAATTACAAAATACATTTTTGCAGAAGATATGCTGCAAAAGGCTGATATAATATTGATTCCAGGAAATGCATATCCGCAAAATGCTGAGCGTGCGGCAGCATTATACAGACAAGGTTATGCACCATATATTTTGCCAAGCGGAAAATACAGTACACTAGTCGGACACTTTGCAGGTGTTTTGGACCGGGCAGATCGCTATAACAAGGAGTACAAGACAGAGTGGGAATTTTTAAAAGATGTTCTTGTTCAAAATGGCGTGGATGAATCAGCAATTTTAAAAGAGGATCAGGCAACCTTCACATGGGAGAATGCTAAAAACTCAAGAATTGTCACAGATCAAAATAAACTAGTGATACAAAAGGCTATTTTGTGCTGCCGTAATGTACATGCAAGAAGAAGTCTTATGTATTATCAAAAATCTTTTCCAGAAGCGAAAATATTTGTCAGTCCATCGGTGATTGGAAATGTTACAAAAGAAAACTGGTATACAACGAAGGATGGAATTGATGCGGTAAACGCAGAACTTTCCAGAATCTTATATCAGTTTTCACTTCTCGTATAAAATAAAAAAGCCTGCTAGTTTTTTGCTAGCAGGTTTTTTTGTTTTATTAATCGCGAATTACCGGAAAATAGACTTGATAAGGCTCATATCCAATGTCATAGATAGGGATGAAACGAATACCTGTTTCCTGATAGCGTGTGCGGAATGTGCGCTTCCAGTTTCCCCATTCACGTTCATTATCATGAAGCAAAAGTGTTTGAAGCTCATGACCGTGTGTGTGAAGCGAGCGCTCTTCACTGCAAAGGCCGGCAAGTGCGATTGGTCCAAAACGAAATGCAACAAGATCTGGATCATCGTCTGCAGCGACTGCAGTGATGCAAAGAGGAAGAATAAGGCGAAGTTCATCACCATTTTGCCAGTTGCGTTGAATGGTAAGAAATCCGTCTTTTGCATCAACAGGCAGTTGTTTGCCGTTAAGTTCAAAGCAGACATCCTGAAATACGGCTGGATTTCCGGCGTAGGAATCGGTGCGTGCACATGCCCAATCTGGAATGCGAAGTTTTAATGAAAAATCAGCGCAAGGGGAATCCATTTCAATGCGCATGCAAATTGCCATACAGTCGGGCTGAATTGGATAACGCTGTGTGTTTTCATGAATTGCTTGTTCAGCAGAGCTTGTACTTGAAATGTGGAAGCTTCCGCTTAAGCTATCTTGCTTTTGGATTAAAGTAACATTTGTGCTGCCAATTGAAAAGCGTGCAGTGGAGTCGAA
Organism: Anthropogastromicrobium sp.; assembly: GCF_037349415.1. NCBI lineage: Bacteria > Bacillati > Bacillota > Clostridia > Lachnospirales > Lachnospiraceae > Anthropogastromicrobium > Anthropogastromicrobium sp. The sequence continues at coordinate 15,287 of NZ_JAXWCK010000039.1, read as the reverse complement.
ATATTGAGCAGCATATAAATTTGCACCATCCTGATAGTACAGATATTGGTTATGGGCAGCATTTGCCTGTACGACAGAGCCATGACAGCAGAAGAAGTCTTGTGTTTTGGAAGCCCATCCCTTGCGTGATCCAGCGCGCATTGGAAGAAAATATGTAAGAAGACCTTCTGATGGATAAGAAGATATCTGACCATTTGGAAGATCCTCCTTCCAATAGGCTTGCGCAAGGATGCCATTGTACAGATTTTTTTCAATATAATTCAGATAGGAAACATCGCCAGTCCAGGTAAAAAGAATGTTTGCAAGACGAATCATATTGTATACACTGCAGTGTTCTTGATTTCGTTCTCCAAGGCGTGAGGCCTGGCGATGTTTTGGTGTCCAGATTTCACCATTTGTCTGACCGCCGGTAACGAAATAGCCACGATCTGTAACAGCACATTTCCAGTAAGCAAGCACAATATCACGATAACGTGTAATTTTGGTTGATTCATAAACGGCGGCACAGCCGATGATTTCTGGAATAGTTGTATTGGCATGCATATTTGTTAGTACGTCTTCTCCAGCTAAAAGAGGATCAAATAGGCGATGACGGTCATAACGCTCAATTAAGGTTAGATACATGCTGTCTTTTGTAATATCATATAGCTGAGCCCATATTTCAAGCATTCCACCAGTTTCAAAATCAAGAATGTCATCGAGCTGTTCTCTTGTACGATTGTCTGTGTAGCGAAGGAACCATTTGGAGAAATCAATTGCAATGGTGAGGGCTTCCTCATTTTTTGCATATAGATACATGTCAATAAGTCCCATAAAGGTTTTGTGTACGTTATAGTGAGGGGCCCAAACCTGCTTTTTGATGGCAATCCAGTGAAAATATTTTTCTGGAATAGAAGCAGCCCATTCGCCGCCATTGTCAAGCTGACAAAGACGAAGCTCATGAACAATTTCATTTGCTTTGCCAAGCAGAGCCTGATTGCCAGTTTCATCATAGTGAATGGCAGCCGCGCTCAGCCAGTGACCAAGAAAGTGACCACGCAGCTGACAGGAGGGATCTTCCCAGCCGCCATGCTTGAGTTTTTTGTTTCCAAAATTTTGATAACGGCCAGCCTCTTGCGTAAAATTTTGCAGCAGAGCATCGCTTTCTAGCTCCATCAGATAGTCCATATTTTGCTGCTCTTTGTTAAGTAATAATTGATCCTGTAGTGTGACATCAAGTCCTGATAATTGTTTCATTATAATTATAATATCCTTTCTGGCAAATGCCTTTACGTTTTTATTTACTTATAGTATAATCGGAAATGAAATAAATAAAATGAAATTTATTCGGTATTTTTTATAAAATAATCGCATATAAAATTGTGTTTCGCGAATATATTTGAAGATTGCGGGAGTGCAAAGCACGTAGCAATCCGGTATCAAACATCATAGTATGAAAGGAATAATATATGGAAAGCGAGTTACAAAAAAAACAGCTGCTTTTGGCAGCAGATGAAATGCCATTGCTTAGGGAATGTGCTTTTTTTAAAAGTGAAGATGGTTTTATGCATCCTAATCGTGTATTAGATTTTGATGTGCTTATTTACGTTGTGAGTGGATCAGTGCAGGTTGTTGAGGATGATCAGGAATATTGTATTTTGCCAGGAGAATTATTATTTCTTAAACATGGTTGTCATCATTATGGAACGAAGAGAAATCCACCTATGACAAGCTGGTACTATTTTCACTTTTATCTTCCGGAAATTACGGCACAGACAAGATTTGATCCTTTTGAAAGTTTTACATATGCCCGCAGTTTAAACAAGGAAAATCATAGCTTTTTTTATCAATTGCCAAAGAAGATGAAACTGGAATCTTATTCAAATATAGCTCAGATGCAGGAAATTTGTGATTTATTTGAAAAGCGAAATCCACTGGAAAGACTATTGCAAAACACAATGCTTTGCAGCCTTTTATTGAATCTGTACCATGATAGTGAATCAGACAGAAAAGTAGCACTAAGCAGACAAAGAACAGATCAGATGATTGCGTATCTGCAAAAACATTGTGAAGAGAAATTTTCTTCAGTTGACATTGAGACATATATGGGATTGTCATATAAGCATTTGAATGATGTATTTAAGAAAGAAACAGGAATGACGCTTCAGAAATATCATTGTCAAATGCGCATGGAACGAGCAGCGAGACTGCTGCAGCAGACAGACTTAACTATCACACAGATTAGCGAAAGACTAGGCTTCGATGAAGTATTTTATTTTAGTAATGTTTTTAAAAAACAGATGAAGCTTTCGCCTATGAGTTATAGAAAAAAATGTGTAAGAATTTAAAAAATGCCTTGACATGATGTATATTATAATATACAATAAAGCTAGGAGGAATTAACGATGAATGAGAACAATATTCAAATAGAACAGCAGTCAGGAATAGAGCAGCAGTCAGAAGCACAGGCAAAGCGATTACTGGCATATTACAGCTACTTGAGAAAAAGTCAAAAAATGACTCAATCAGAATTAGAGCGCATTACTGGATTGTCAAGAATCGCAATTAACCGCTGTGAAAATGGAAAATTGATGCCGACGATTCGCTCCATGAATAAACTATTGGCACCACTTGGATATCAGCTTGGAATTGTGTCGCTTGATGAATCAGACAGTGGGGATTATAATGAAGAAATAAATGAACGGCAGAACGAGTTGGAAATCACGTATTTCACTGAGCTGGCAAAAGAGGAAGAGAGGTTCAGTAAGAAAAAGGCGGCAGAGCTGTTCAAAAACAAACTATTGGATACACTAGAGCCTGGCAGCTACGGCGCACTGCAGATCATTCATAAACATCTTTTTAGTGATATTTATGAGTTTGCCGGTCAGACACGAACAGTGAATTTTGCAAAAGGGAATTTACGATTTGTACCTGCTATGTATTTGGATGCAGCACTTGAAAGCATCGAGAAGATGCCACAGTCCACATTTGATGAGATTGTAGAAAAATATGTGGAGATGAATATTGCACATCCTTTTCAGAAAGGAAATGGACGAAGCATTCGTATCTGGCTGGATCAAATATTAAAAAAAGAGCTTGGAAAGGTTATTGACTGGAGTTTAGTTGATAAAGAAGAGTATTTGACAGCGATGAAGGTAAGTCCGATCAAAGATGTGGAAATCAAAATGCTCCTAAAAGCTGCATTGACAGATAAGATTAATAACAAAAAAATATTTATGAATGGTGTTGACCAAAGTTATAGCTATGATGGCTACAGCAGCTATAAAACAAAGGAGTTTGCCCCTAAAACCTGTACAAAAGCAAAAACAAAAATACAGGAAGTGAGGGAACAGGATGAAGAAATGGAGCAATAAAAAAGCAGAATGGTTGTTAGTAATGTTAGCTGTATCACTAACGGCATCTGCTTCATGGACGATTACGGCAGAAGAAAAAAGCGAAGCTATAGATCGATATATTATAGTTGAACTAGAGACTCTTACTGTGCCAAGCGTTGATGCAGAAGAGATGGAATTATCATCAGAATCAGAGCAGTCAACAGAAGAAACAGTTGAAGTAGAGTCTGAGCCTGAAGTTGTGCTGTTTTCACTTCAGGATAGACTGGATTCAGAAGAGTACAGTGTAACCGGGATCAGCGTGGATGAACCAATCATTGCCCAGCTTCTGGAACAAACAGCGGACTATCAGAACTATGATACCATTGCCTTGTATGATATTACTTCTTATCAGCAGACAACTGATGAGCCATATGACTTTAATCTCCATATTCCAGAGGATGCGGATATTACACTGTATCAGACAGTGGATGGGCAGCTTCGGGAAAGTACTCTGGATGTAATGTGTACAGAGGATGAGTATAATCGTCTGCCGTTAGTCAGTTACCAGTCCGATACAAATCACTGGTTGGTATTTTATCTGGGAGCAAAACAGATTAACGAAGCCGTGTCCGATTCGGACACAGAGGATGCAGTCAGAGAAACAGAAAGTGACGCAGAATCATTGGAAGGGAAAACTGAGTTGGAGATAGATGAAAGTCCATCTGCGGGTGAGGATGTAAAGAAACATTCTGCATCGAAAACGGAATCAGAGACAACAAAGCCAAGTCAGCAGACAACAAAGGAAACAGAAAGTACCAAAGTACCAGATACTAAGCCAGCGACACCGAGTACGGTTGCTCCGACAACAAGCACACCAACGACAAGCCCGAGTACGACAGCGCCAACCAAAGTACCTGAAACACAGCCGCAGACAACAGCACATACACATGCATGGGTTCCAGTGACATCTGTTGTCCATCATGATGCAACGTATAAGACTGTGTGGGTGCAGGACTTTGCAGCATGGGACGAGACAGTGATCACAAAAGCGGCATGGGATGAGCAGGTACTGGTTCAGGATGCGTATGATGAAAATGTGATGATTTCAGATGCGTATGATGAACCGGTTTATGCATGGGTTGGAATTTGCAATGAGTGTGGTCATAAGTTTTTAGATCCAAATGAAGATATTGATGTTCATATGGGTGCTGGCTGTTGGTCAAGCTGGCATGATGAATGGATGCAGGTTGGAACAACGCACCATGATGCTGTTTACCAGACAGTTCATCATGATGCAACATATCAAACAGTTCATCACGAGGCAGAGACAACAATCGTCCATCATGATGCAACAGGTCACAACGAACAGGCGGTGGATCAGGCAGCATGGGATGAGACAGTAATTACTGGTTATACCTGCTCTAGCTGCGGCGCAGCAAAATGACAGTAATATATCAAGATACCAGAGTCAAAAAGTAAGAAATCCGATGCAAGAGGATTTTTGATATTAATAAATAAGTAACAATACATAAGAAAAAGCATCTGCATAACTTCTGAAAATAACAGGATTTATTGTTGGTGCTTTTTTCATGCTCTTTTTACATTGTGTTCAGTTTGGACATGCGAGAAAACACAGAATACTGTGTAAAGGTTGTGGCAGAGATGCCATGACCTTTTTTCGTGGAAGAAACAGAAAGGAAAACAGTTATGGATCGTCTAAGAGGACCGCCTGTTTTAAAGGCAGGCAATAAGCAACAAACAGATTCTGTCAGATTTTCTGACGGGATTTCCCATAAGAAAGGCATGACGATGAATTTAAAAAATAAAAAAGGAAAGAGATTGACTTCTACACTGATGGCAGTACTTATGAGCGTATCGACAACGCTGACACCAGTAAACACCATGGCATCAGAGCTTGAGACATCGTCCGTGGCAGTCGAAAGCACGCTTGAGGAAACAACTGCAGAGACACAGGTGCAGACCGTATCAGAGACGGCAGTAAGCAAGATGCAGGAACAGACCGCATCAGAGATGGCAGCTAGTGAAGCACAGACGTCAGCATCAGAAATGCAGCCGGTGCCTGAAACGACAGAAGAAGTTTGTACAGAAGAAGTCCAGACCTCTGGAGAGGGTGCAAAAGAAACATCTGCAAATGAAACACGTGGACCGGATGAAACACAGGAAAACGAAACAACAGCTGAATTTGAAAATGAAACAGAAGAAGTAACTAAAACAGAGATGGTTGAAGAGGCTTCAAGCGAAGAACCGACAATCGACCTGTCTGTCGCAACAAGGGAAGATATCATTTCTTACATCGAAGCAATTGGTGGAGATGAGAGTGATGCATTCTATGAATTCATCAGCAGTCTTGGAGAGTATGACTATCAGCTTGTATGGATGGCACAATATGGCGCACAAGAGGATCAGCTTTTAGAAAGCTTCGGATTTGACTATGATGCAGCTAGTGATTTGGATGTTGCAAAGTATATCCACAAGCTGTCCGAGGAAGAGCTGGCTGAATTTACGGAGTCCATGACATTTGAGCAGTACAGAAGATATCTTTCCATCAGGGAAATGATGGCAGAGATGGATGAAAAAGATTTTGTGGATGTAATTGACGAGGAAGAGTTTACCGCAGATCGTACATGGGATTATGAAAGCTATGACGCGTTTGCAGAAAGCCTAACAGGTGTGTCTTTACAGCGTACAGAACAGACAATGCAGTTCTATAACACCTATGTTGATCCGTCAAAGGTTCAGGCAGGTGTGACTACCATTGACGGTCTGCTTGATTCTAATGTAGACTGGTACTCAAATTATTACATCCTGAGCTTAAACCCGGAGATGTTTAAGGAAAACGTTCCTGTTTATCATGGATCTGATGGAAACTACTACGTTGTTTCCACTGTTCCGACATTAAATGGTGTTGAGTCTGCTGACTATCAGCCAGCAACAAGCTTCTATAATGGTGGCGTTGAGGCACAGGCATTTACTGATATTGAATATCTTGGAAATGGTGTATACCGTATTCCGAGCAGCCGTTACCAATATTGCTTCACGGAGCAGTATGTATCCGATATGGGAACGCTTTATGGCATTTCCTTCGGACTTCGTATTCAGGTTCTTTACGGATTTACACCAGATGGTGAGATTACCATTGCAGCAGACGTAGTTTATCCTGATATGACTGAAAGATTCCTTCCGGCAAAATTAAATCTTTTGGCAGGAATTGCAACAGTAAGAGTCTTTAATGACGATTACGAAGATTCTGTTGACAACTATCTTGTATCTGCATCAACCAACCGCGGAGCAGGCCTTCCGGACAGTGTGGGAAGCATGAATGAAGGAAAGGTCCTGCAGTTTGTTGTTGGTGATGCAAATGCGGTAGCAAGTCTGGATGTTTTGATTGGTTACAATGTAACATCAAAGTATTCAATGGCAGCTGAAGTAACTACTGCAAAACTGATCGGATCAGCGTCAGGTAATGAGAATATCAATCTTGCAGCAGAGATGTATAATGGTGCTTATTTAAAGCTTGATCAGGGAAGTGTACCGAAAAATCTTGCGGTAGGAGATAAGTTTATTTACGCAAATACTGCACTGACTATTACAGGTGTTACAACTGCATATGATGGTCGGGGAGGTATGCATATTGGTGCAACTGAAGTTCCTACACATGATGCCCAGTCCTTCTGTTTATATAACGGAAAGGGTGTGGAACCGCAGATCAGCTCATGGTTTAAGACCAAGCTGAACACAAATTCGGAAGATCCCGGCTATATGGTGCAGATGACTGCGGCAAATATCAGTAAAAGAGCATCATATAATGGCAGTTCCGTTAACCTTGGTGGAAACAAAATCTTTGGCTACAGAACTGACGGACTTGGTGCGGTAAGCGGTACCGATGGAAAGGTTTTAAATCTGGAGGGAACTAATGTCCTTCTTTCCTGTATGCACGCATGGGGTAATGAATCAGCAAGCACACCACAGGATATCGTAGATGCGATTAGTACTTTTACAGGACGTACCCAAAAGGATTATGCAATAGATGAAGGATTTGGACATTATCATCCAAATGTGGCACTCCAGTGTACTGATGTGCATGATGGCGGAGACGGCAACATGTATGCAACCTTTAAGGTCGTAACATCAATGTTGCAGGTTGGAGGTGTTGTGCATCCTCAGAACTATCAGTGTGCATTTGCAACAATTAGTATCGTATATCCGTCAGCACCAAAGAACGGATATTTAAAGATTCATAAGTCATCTGCAAATCCTGAGATGACAGATAAAAACAGCTGCTATAAGTTTGAAGGTATTCGTTATGGAATCTTTACAGATGAAGCTTGTGTTAACAACCTTGTTGTTCTTACTCTTGATGCCAATGGATACAGCCAGCCATATGAGCTGCCAGAGGGCACTTATTATATAAGAGAAGCAGATGCAGCTCCGGGATCAGGCTATCAGACAAACGGTACTGTTTACACGGTGAATGTAACGGCAGGAACAACAGCTGATGCTCCTGTCATGTGTGAGACAACAGATGTTCCATTAAACGATCCGTTAGGCATTCAGATAAATAAAATCAATAGCGATGGAACGACTACAGTTGACTTGTCTGGCGCTGAATACACCATTACTTATTATCCTAAACAGTATACTAGTGTAGCAGAAATTAAAGCAGATCCAGATGTAAAGTCAACTGTATGGGTAATTCAGACAAAAAAACATTCAGATGGAAGCTATTATGCTTCCTTAAGAGACGAGTGTATTGTTCCAAATAGTAATAGTGCAGGTGCAGTTTTTGGAAAAAACCATACTGGAACTTACGTTATTCCACTTGGAACCATCACTGTTGAAGAAACAAAAGCACCGGCAGGCTTTACAAAAGATGGAGCTGTTGTAAGCAGTGCAAAAACTGGTGCAACGATTTCTGGGACTAATAACGTATATTTATTCCAGCTGGTTGACGAGAACTCGGCAGTATATTTAAAGAGCGGCAATGCTCTTTCAACGTCTCTGGATGATGAGACTGCCGTAACCTTAACATACGCAGAGCGTCAGATCAACGGTTCACCTAAGATGGAAAAGCATGACTTCGAGTTAAACAAGAAGGCAGCCATGGGCGGAACTAGCTTTGAGGGAATCTCTTTTGAGATTTACTGTCTGGATGAATCTGTTATCATCGGAAACGACACTTACACAAAGGGACAGACGATTACCACCGTGACTTCTGATGCGGAAGGAAACATTGATGTAAATATGCAGTTTCCTATCGGTCACTATGCAGTACGCGAAAAGGCGGCAAACAATTACTACACAATGACAACAGATCAGATCCATTACTTCGATGTAGTTGAATATCAGGGAGAAGCATTTATTCAGTATGAGTCTGATACAAATGCAGTCACCTTTATGGATCGCGTTGTACGTGGAGATCTGTCATTCGTAAAGAAAAATTCTGACACGGATGAAGCACTTGCTTATATCCCGTTCAGGATTACAAATAATACAACAGGCGAAACACATTACATCTTAACTGATGCGAATGGAAACTTCACTTCCGCAACTGGAAAGACCACAAATACCAATGCAAACGATGATGTTCTTTCAAAGTATGGAGAAAAGGACGTTGTTCCGCAGAGCGTAATTGATTCTCTGGCAAAGGATGCAGGACTTTGGTTTGGCATGGGCAGCGAAGGAACCATGACAGCTGCAAATGATTCTTATGGAGCATTTGTATATGGCACTTATACCATCACCGAGTTAAAGACCGAAGCAACCAGAAGCATGAAGATGTATACCAGCACCTTCACAATCGACACTGACGGAAAGGTTCTTGATCTTGGAACAGTCAACAACGTTCCGATGGGAATTAAAACAACACTGGTTGATGTAAATGGAGAACATTTCACAGAACCTATATCCTCCATTACCTTAACCGATCATGTTGCCTATAAGAATCTTGATACAGATAAGACTTATACCTTAACTGGGACCCTTTATGTTAAGGAAGGTGATGCACTCACCGAGTTGATGACAGAAACTGTTGACTTTACTCCGTCAGAAAAGGATGGCATTCAGGATGTTACCTTTACATTCGATGCATCTGCGCTTGTTGGAAAGTCAGTAGTTGCATTTCAGGAGCTTTCCGTAAATGGAGAGTTTTGTGCAGAACATAAGGATAAGGACGATGAAAACCAGACCGTTACATTCCCTGGTATTCAGACAACGGCACGCGATAATGTAACCGAGGATCATGTATCCAATGCAACAGATTCCATCACAATCGTGGATACGGTAGCTTATACAGGTCTTAAAAAAGGAGATACCTACACAGTTACTGGAACACTGATGGATGCAGAGACAGGTGAGGCTGCTCTTGATGATGACGGCAATGCAATTACCGCATCAAAGGAGTTTACGGCACTGTCTACTGATGGAAACATTGACATCACCTTTACATTTGCAGGTGTTTCCTTAGCAGGAAAGACATTCGTTGCTTTTGAGCAGATTGATCATGACGGTAAAAAATATGCCGTTCATGCAGATATCAATGACAAGGGCCAGACTGTTTACATTCCAAAGATCCACACCAAGGCTCTGGATGCAAATACCGGATTAAACCAGGTACTGGCAGACAGTAACGCAACTGTTGTGGATACTGTAACCTATACACATCTGCTTCCTGGAAAAACATATGTAATGAAGGGTGTCTTAATGACATCCGCAGGAAATGCCATGATGGTTAACGGAAAGACCATTACTGCAAGTACTGAGTTTGTTTCGACCACACCTGACGGAACAGTAGATGTTGCTTTCAATTTTGATGCTTCAGAAATTGGTGGCCGAAAGTTAGTAGTCTATGAATACCTTGAATTAGACGGCAATACCGTTGCTTCTCATACAGATATTTCCGATACTGACCAGACCATATATGTTCCAAAGCTCAGAACAACCATCTTTGATTCTGAAAATGGAAGCCATAACAGCGCGGCAGACGAAGATATCACTCTGATCGATACCGTGCGTTACAATGGCGTTGAAATCGGACGCAGATACACAGTAGTCGGTACCCTTGTTGATAATGAAACCGGCAATGCACTTCTTGATGATGCAGGAAATAAGATTACTGCATCAAATGAATTTGTCGCTGAAAAGACAAACGGAACAATTGACGTGACATTTAAGTTCTCAGGCGTATGTCTTGCAGGAAAGACAACGGTTGCTTTCGAGGATATGTATTCTGAGGGAAAGAAGGTGGCAGTCCATGCTGCTCTCAGAGATGAAGGACAAACCGAGTACTTCCCATTAGTACATACAACAGCAACATCCAACGACACAAAAGATCATGTTGTCGGTGCTAACGAGAAGGTTACAATCACCGATCAGGTAGCACTTAAGGCATTGAAGCTTGGCACAGAGTATACTTTAAGCGGAACTTTAATGAATGCAAAGACAGGAAAGCCAATCATGGTAAATGGAAATACAATTACCGCAAGAAGAACTTTCACAGCCGATGCACGTGAAATGACAATACCGTTAACCTACACCCTGAATGCATCAGAGCTTGCAGGAACTACAACAGTTGTATTTGAAACCCTTTATTCTGACGGAGCACTTCTGGCAGCACATGCTGACCTTGAGGATGCAGAGCAGACAGTATATATCCCAGAGATTCATACAACTGCAAAGGATCAGACAACAAAGATCAACCATACCGAGGCAAATAAGACAGCCACCATCATTGATACAGTTTCATATACAAATCTGCTTCCGGGCAGAGAGTATACTGTAAGCGGAACACTGATGGATAAGGAAACAGGAAAGGCTGTTCTGGCTGACGGCAAAGAGATTACGGCAAGCACCACATTCACTCCTGAAAAGTCCGAGGGAAGTGTTGATGTAATCTTTACCTTCGATGCAAGTATTGTAGCACCTAAGACAGTTGTTGCATTTGAAACCCTTACATATAAGAAGATCCAGATTGCCGTACATGCCGATATCACCGACAAGGATCAGACAGTTTACATTCCGAAGGTATATACCACTGCAATCGCAGATGATACAAAGGATCATGTAACAGAGGCAAAGAAGGATGTAACCATTGTTGATACTGTTTCCTATGAAGGACTTGAAGTTGACAGAGAGTACACCGTAAAGGGTGTTCTTATGAATAAGGCAACAGGAGAAAACATCACGGTAAATGGTGAGAAGGTAACTGCTTCTGCCACATTTACTCCAAAAGAAAAGAACGGAACCGTTGATGTAACATTTACATTTGACGGATCAGCATTAGAGGATACCATGATTGTTGTATTCGAAACTCTGTACACTGAAGGTAAGGAAGTCGGTATCCATGCAGAGATCGGGGATGAGGCACAGACGGTATACCTTCCAAAGATTCGTACCAATGCAAAGGATGGCATTACAAAAATTGATCACAGTGAGGCATTGCCAAAGGCTACGATTATTGATATAGTTATCTATTCTTCATTGCTTCCAGGCAAGGAATATACTGTCACTGGAACATTGATGAACAAGGCAACCGGCGAAGCTGTTCGGATTGATGGAAAGAAAGTAACTGCAAGCACCGTTTTCACTGCTGAAAAGGCAGAAGGAAACGTTGACATTGTATTTGAGTTTGATGCAAGTGCAATCGCAGAAACTACCGTAGTCGCATTTGAGTCTATGGAGTACAAGGGAATCGAAGTCGCTGTTCATGCGAACATTGAGGATGAGAACCAGACCGTTTATATCCCGGATGTCCATACCACAGCAACCGCAACTGACACTGAGGATCATGTAACTGGTGCAAACAAAGAGGTAACAATTACTGATGAAGTTGCACTGACAGGATTGAAGGTTGGTAACGAGTATACTGTTAAGGGTGTTCTGATGGACAAGACGACTGGAAAGGGGCTTCTTGTTGATGAAAAGCAGATCGTATCCGAGGAAACCTTTGTTGCTGATAAGGCAGACATGACAATCACATTAACCTACACACTGGATGCTTCTAAGCTTGCAGGTACAACAACCGTTGTATTCGAAACTCTTTACACGGAAGGCAAAGAGGTCGGAAGACATCACGATCTTACCGATGAGGGCCAGACGGTTTATATTCCAGAGATCCACACCACGGCAGCCGATCAGAAGACTGAGATTAACCATACGAAGTCCGAAGAGACTGCAACCATCATTGATACCGTACATTACAGTCATCTGTTACCCGGCAAGGAGTACACCGTTAAGGGAGTGTTTATGAACAAGGAGACAGGTGAAGAGGTACTTATCGACGATAAGCCGATCACTGCCGAGACTACATTTACACCTGAGAAGTCCGAGGGAAGCGTTGATGTTATCTTTACATTCGATTCTTCACTTGTTGCTCCAAAGACTGTAGTAGCATTCGAAACCTTAGAGTATAAGGGTATCGAGATCGCAGTTCATGCTGACATTGAGGACAAGGATCAGACAGTTTATGTTCCAAAAATCAAGACAACGGCAATCGGAGAGGATACTGAGGACCACATCGAAAAGGCGAAGGAAGATGCTGTTATCGTTGATACAGTAGAATACAAGGGCTTAGAGGTTGGCCGCGAGTATGTAATGACCGGAAAGCTTGTTGATAAGGTTAACGGAGAAGTAATCACAGATGCCGAGGGCAATGATATTATCGCATGTGAAACCTTTATCGCAGAAACCGAAGAGGGAAGCATCGACATTACCTTTACCTTTAATTCTTCCGCATTAGCAGGAAAGTCACTGGTTGCTTTCGAGACTCTGTATACAGAGGAAAAGGAAGTAGCGGTACATGCCGACATCACCGATGAGGGCCAGACCGTCCATATCCCGGAGATTCATACAACAGCAACCGATAAGGTAACCGGCGATCATGACGGTGTTGTTGCAAATGAAACTACCGTTCTGGATGAAGTATTCTACACGAACCTGATTCCTGGCAAGGAGTATACCGTAAGCGGCAAACTTATGGTTAAGGAAACAGGCGAGCCGTTAACAGTTGACGGAAAGGAAGTAACGGCAGAAAAGACCTTCGTTGCCGAAGAAGTAGACGGAAGCATCATTCTTGAGTTCACATTTGATTCTTCTGCACTGGCAGGAAAGAAGATCGTTGCTTTCGAGAATGTCATTTATGAGGGAATCTCCATTGGAACCCATGAAGATCTGACAGATGAGGACCAGACAATCTCTTATCCGGAGATTCACACAACAGCAGTAAATGGTACTGACGGTTCAAAGACCATGGTACTGGGAACAAATGTAACTTTAGTGGATACCGTAACATACAAGGGTCTGACGGCGGGAAAGACCTATGTGGTAAAGGGAACCATTATGGATAAGGCAAGCGGAGAGCCGATTGGTGTAACCGCAGAAACTACCTTTACAGCTGAGGCATCAGATGGAAGTGTAGAAGTAACTTTCACATTTGATACCACAAAGCTGCAGGGAAAGACACTGGTAGTCTTTGAGACACTGTATGACACACAGAGTAACCAAATCGTTGATCACAGTGATCTTACAGATGAGGATCAGACGGTAAGCGTACCTGTACAGCCTGCGATTCCGCCAGTAGTAACAGGAGATGATTCAAGCCCGATGCTGTATGTACTGGGCCTGCTGGCAGCACTCGCAGCCGCAGTAGCAGTAGCAACGACACTGGTGAGAAGAAAGAGAAAACAGGCATAAAAGCCTGAAGGGATTCCCTTCGGGGAATCCTGAAAAAAATAATCCATGAGACAAGTTGAATCTGCTAGAAAGGAGCTTTGGATACATTTATGAAAAAGAAGAAAATCAGAATCAGCACCGTGTTGCTTCTTGTGCTTTTGTTTGTTTTACTTTGTGTGGTAGCGTGTGCTGGATGGAAGCTTTATTGCTACTATGCAGCTTACTCAAAAGATCGTGACTTATATTCTGATCTTCGCGATGAGGTTATAAAATCGGAAGAAAAAGAAAACGAAGCAGAAGAAACAACAAAAGATTATTTGAAAACAACTGAGGAATATTTGGAGAATGGGGGAAAAAAGTATCGAAAAAAAAGAAAGCGCATTTCAAAAAGTGCTCCTATTTCTGTTGACTGGGATGAGTTAAAGGAAATCAATGAGGATATTATTGGCTGGGTATATTTTACAGGACTGCCGCAGATATCTTATCCTGTTTTGCAGGCTGATGACAATGAATATTATGTGCATCGAACTTACGACCTGTCAAGTGATATCTCGAAAGCAGGCTGCATTTTTATGGACTACCGTATGGCAGATGATTTTTCATCACCATACTCTATTATCTATGGTCATAATGTTCGTGATGGTTCGATGTTGTCAGATCTGGCCAGGCTTAAAGATCAAACCTTATACGATGAAGAACCATATTTCTGGATTCTGACTCCGGAAGGTAACTACCGTTATCAGATTTTCTCCATTTTCCAGTGCCATCGCGCAGCAGATGTTTTTCAGAGATCTTTTGACGGATGGGGAGAGGATTTTTTTAAATGGCAAAGTGAATTAAAGTTGCGAAACAGTATGCAGGGAGATGTAAAGCTGAGTGAGGATGGACACGTGATTGCGTTTTCTACCTGTGTTCCAAACAGTTTTGATCGTACAATAGTGTGTGGAACTTATGTTGGCGGTGATGACATCCCAGATCCACATCTGGATGAAGTGGCTGAATAATTAAAATAATCTCAAGCCACATTGCAAAATCGCCACTAAAGGGGCGAGGCTTCCTTTGGAAGGTATAAAAAACATATTACATGATGATAATTTCAAGAGTGCTGAATTTGAACTGCAACCATATATTGACAACTTAAGTAAAAAAAAGAAAAAATATACTTGACATTTTCTTGATTATATTGTAAAATACTCTTTGTTGGCATTTAGAAAGAAAACTTGATGCTTATGAAATGCCCAGATAGCTCAGTTGGTAGAGCAGAGGACTGAAAATCCTCGTGTCGCT